>CALEEC010000072.1 GCA_937949245.1 uncultured Gemmataceae bacterium
CAGAGCAATTCCTGCGCCGAACTGTAGCGGTCTTCTGGACGTATCGCGAGAGTTTTGCGCAACAGGCTGAGACAAGCTGTCGGCAATTCCGCGAGTGCGGCCGGTAACCGACCTTCATTCGCCCCAGGTTCCGCTTGCAACTCCCGAAGGGCTTCGTCGATCGTGGTTGCACAACTGCTGAGCAACAAAGCCAGGTATGTCATTCCCACAGCGTACAAATCGCTTCGCTCGTCGATCGGCTTGCCAAGAGTGTATTCTGGGCTTTGATACCAACGCTCACTGGGCGATGGCGTTCCGCCTCGCTGGGGCCGACATAGGAGGTCAAAATCTCCCAATTGGGCGTGTTCTTCTTCGTTCAGGAGAATATTCGCTGGTTTGATCGCACGATGCAACAGTCCCACCGAATGCATTGCGGCCAAACCTTCGCACACATCCGCGATCCACCGACTGGCTTCCCGCCAGGATAACGGTTGTTGCTGATTCAACCGATCTTGCAAACTTCCCCCCGGAAGCCATTCCATGACGAGATAAGGGACGCCGAATAATAGATCGGCTTGATGCACCGTAACCATATGAGGATGAGTTACTTGCGCTGCCGTCCGAGCCTCGTAAAGAAACTGGCGCAAGCGATCGTCGGGTTGGGTCCAATCGCCCCCCAATAGTTTGATGGCCACCGTTTGTTGGTTCGTGGTATCTTCGGCCCAATAAACGACGCCTCGGCTCCCTTGTCCCACTTTCCGCAACAACCGATATTTCCCCCAGGCGACAGGACCAGCGTTCAGGTCGAGACGTGCGCCTATCTCCTCCCCGGACAATGGGGAGAATTCTCGCATCTCAGGAATCCGCGGCGAACGCAGGGATGACATCGAGATACCCACCGAGAATGCAACCGGTTGTTTCCCCAAGGATTATAAGCACTTTGCCCTGGACCTCCACGCGAGAAAACCTACGTTGCCCGCACTTTCCGCATAAGATGAGTTGCACCTGGATCTTGGAGTGAGGAAACAGCGATGAGCGAAGAAGGGCTGTCGTTTGCTCGACCGTATGCTTTGGCGTTGCTTGGCTTGGTGCCGTTGCTCGGTTGGAGCTTGCGTGTCCAGGGTTGTCGGCGTCGGCAAGCCCTGCGTACCTGGAGCGAGTTAGCGGCGATTGCGGAAGCCGCATCGCACCGGGTACGCCTTCGGCGTTTGGTCATCGCTATGTACCTGCTGGGACTGACGTTGTGGATCGTGGCCTTCGCGGGTCCCCGTTGGGGCACCGAGCCGGACAGCGCCATCGTTTTGGGCCGGGATCTCGTGATCGTCTTGGATCTAAGCGACTCGATGCGTGCCGAAGACCTAGACATTCCCCTGGCCCGTTGGCAGGCGGCACGCGATAGTTTGCTCCAACTGGCTGATGCGGTCGAGGAACGCGGCGGGCATCGCCTAGGACTGATCGTCTTCGCGGCTCGACCGACGATTGCTTGTCCGCTGACCACTGATTATACTCATTTCCGTCGGGTGTTACAGCAGTTGGACGGTGCCTATCCACCGCTGGAAACCTTCCCCCTCCCCGAGGAACCGATTCCCTCGGGGACGCGGATCGGGGCCGCGTTGGAATTGGCCGTGCAGATTCACGATCCGCGTTTTGTGGGGCACCGCGATATTTTGTTGCTCAGCGACGGCGACGATCCGGCTCAGGATCGCGAATGGGAACACGGCATCGTCGCTGCAGCGAAAGCTGAGATCCCGGTGCATACCGTGGGCATCGGCGATCCGCACCAGGACAGCACGATTCGAGCGGAACACGGCGTCCTGCTCTTCGCCGAGCAACCTATACGCACGCGGTTGGACGAAACCCCACTACGCCAAATTGCTGAACGCACCCGCGGCTTGTATTTGGCCAGCCAACGACAACTACCTCCTGTGGCGGAATTTTTTCGCCAACGGATCGAACCTCGGGAAAGTCGAGAACTCGATGACGATGCTTTGCCAGTACCGCGGGATCGCTCGCTTCCTTTCCTTGGGCTGGGCTTGGTTTGCGTGCTCTGGGGTTGGTGGCTGCGCGACACGTCCGGGCGTTTTCTGGGACCGCGTCCGCTTCGGGATGCTCCTGCTGCCGCTGCTACTGAGCGCGCAACCGAAGCCTTCCGTGGAAACGCTGCTCCGCCAAGCGATCGCCGCGTATGAGCAAGGCGATTTCGCGGAAACCTTGAACTGGTGTCAGCAAGCCGAGCAGCAACCGTACGAAGATCCCGGCCAAATCGCGATGATTCAAGCGGCCGCCCTCGCACGGTTGCAGCAATGGCGCGAAGCCGAACTGCACTACCGCCGTTGCCTGGATGATGATCTGATCCCCGCCGATCGGTTGGCCCGCGCCTGGCACGATTGGGCGGTATGCATCGTGCGTCAATCCAACGGCATCGATGGGCCACGTTTACGCGAAGCCATTGATGGTCTGCGGTACAGTCTGCAATGGGCTGACGCGGTCGGTCCTGAATTTCGCGAGCAAGTGCGTCAGGATCTGCAACGCACGAAATGGCTCTGGCGACAAGCCGTCCTCAAAAGCGGCCAAAAGCCGACGCCCAACGATCCCCCCGTGGCCAACACCACGAAACCCAACGATCCTTCAACGGCTCCCCCCAACGACGACGCCCCCATGCCCCCCGACTCGCCCCATCGCCCGCGACCGACTCCCATGGCAGCGCAGGTCGGAGGGAAATCCGACGCTCCCCCGGAAAACACCGACACACCGGTACAAACTTCTCAACCTTGGGGGCCACCCCGTTCGAGCAGTATGCCGGTGATCGACAACAGCGGCGTCACGAAACCTATGCCGCTCCAAGATACCCGCGAATATCTCCGCCGAGTGCAGCAACGCTTGCTGCATACCCGACAAGCGGAGATCCGCGAACGACGCGACCAACGGATTGCCGAACTTCCGTACTGGTGAAACTATGGCCTCACATTCTCTGAGGAATCCGTCATGGGCCTACCATCACCTCGGCGTTGGGCGTTCACTCTGATCGAATTGTTGGTTGTGATCGCCATCATCGCCATGCTGATCGGCCTGTTGTTGCCCGCCGTGCAAAAGGTACGAGACGCCGCGGCTCGGATACGCTGTCAAAATCACCTGAAACAGCTTGGCCTCGCCCTGCACAACCATCACGATACCACGAACGTACTCCCCGCGGCTTACGAAGCCACTCATTATCACACCTGGGCCACGATGATTCTGCCCTACCTCGAGCAAGAAGCGTTGTTTCGCACGATTCAGTTGCACGTTTCTGCTTATGATCCGGTGAATCAACCGGCCGCGCGAACACCGCTGAAGATCCTGACGTGCCCCTCCGCGGGGGATCCGCAACGAACCATCTCTTCCGGGAATCTGACCTTTGCCGTGACCGATTATTCCCCCCACGGCGACATCGATGCGAATCTCCTTGCAACGGGCTTACTCGCCCCGTGGGTCGGCGATGTCCGCGGCGGTTTAGAAGCGGGGCGTACCTGCCGACTGTTGGACTTCACCGATGGCACCTCGTCGACATTTTTGCTGACGGAAGATGCCGGGCGACCTGAAATTTACCAGAAAGGCCGAAAAGTCGCGGTCGCTTCCCCCGTGGCCGGTTGGATGAGTCCCGATCATGTGAACAACCTCGACGGCACCTCTGCCGATGGAGCCACTCTGTACGGCCCCTGTGCCGTCAATTGCACCAATTGGCATGAAACCTACTCGATGCACCCAGGAGGGGCCAATGTCTTGTTCGCCGATGGCTCGGTGCGCCTGATCCGAGAAACCGTATCGCTGCGCGCTTTCGCCGCGATGGTCACCAAAGCCGGTGGCGAGATCCTCCAAGAATGAGCAGCCGTCCTCATGATTCGCTTGCTATTCCATCCGATCCGGTGGCCCTTCCCTTGAGGAAACCCCGTTCACACGCTCACCGGCTTACGCCGAGTCGTCGTCGGCATGCGTTCGCCCGCCGAGGTCGGTGGCAAAATGGGGTAGTCATAGCGTCGAATCACCTCGCCCCAACGTCGGGTGATTTCCTGAATTTGCGCTGGACTGAGTTCATAACGATTCGTCGCATAATCGGCCGTGCGTTGCGCATAGGCTTCGATCTGTGGTTCAGCAGCCTCGAAGCCCGGTAGATCGAGAGCCTCGTAAAGTCGGGCCATTTCTCGGGGCATGTCTTCGATCAAATCTTCGTAGCGCAGTTCGTAGAATTGTCTTGGCGGAATCAGTTGTTTCCCCGCCTCCAATTTCTCGTAGAGGAAGGTGAAGGTCGAAAAGACCTTTTCCTCTAGCCCGCGAAAGTTCGGCGTTTGCAATCCATGCTTCCGATACAGCGACTTCCACAAGTTGATCGTTGAAGGATAGACCACATACGGATTGCGCACAATGTGGATGAACTTCGCTTTCGGGAACATTTCCAACAGAATGGGAATGCGTGCTGAGTGGGGCGGAGACTTAAGTACCAAACGACGAGGATCTTTGTAGGTAAGCATCTGCAAGAAGCGATAAAAGGTACGCTTCCACGAACGAAGTTGGCCGGGAGACAAGCCGGATAGATCGAGCGACCCCGGATCAACGCTTGGTCGATTGGGGAAAGCGATGTCTAAATAGGGCGATGGTTGACCGAGCATGCACAAGGCAAACTCATCTTCCTGCGGCAAATCCCAGCCGGCCGCCATATTGTCCATCGGTCGCCGATCCGGCATCAGAAACTTCAGGTAGCGTTTGCCAAGTTGTTCGGTGAGCAAGAAATGGTTGGGGACGAAACACTGGTAGGTATTCGGGCAGTTATGTTGCGGATCTTGGATGAGCAACTCATGCAACAGGGTGGTGCCGGCCCGCCAATGGCCTAAGATGAACAAAGGCGGATGCTCGATGCGGGTACGTCGAATATGTCGGCCAAAGCGTGCTTCTTGCAGCCAACGTAACACGGTGTGCCCGATACTGACCGTGGAAACGACACCGGCAATGTAGAGATATTGCGGATGCACGGCGAAGCGATTGCGTGCCAACAAACGCAACCACGCGAACAGATCGCAACCTTCCCAGATCCGGGGAGCCCAATCACGTGGACGAACTTTCGCAGAAGCAGCCGAAGCAGGTTGGCTCATAGGATTCATGCAATACAGTTGAGGGATAGTTCACTTCGCAGGAATATTGTCAGAGGAAGCAAGAAAAACGGATAGAGTGAAAGTGCAGGAAAACCCCAGCCGCAGCGTTTTCTTGAGCGAGAGATCGGATTAGTGAAAAAAATGCGAAGTTGGAGTTTTCACCGATCGGGCAACCCTGTATAATAGTGGAGAAGATTTTGGTTGGTGCGAATAAAACCGACCAGCAACTTGCTAGGACGCGGCGTGGAGCAGCCCGGTAGCTCGCCAGGCTCATAACCTGGAGGTCACAGGTTCAAATCCTGTCGCCGCAACTGCAAAAACCCCTGAAATCCAAGTGGTTTTAAGCCTCAACCGGACAAGGCGACGGTTGAGGCTTTTGACATTTTATAGCCGAATTCCGTCACCTTTCACCCCCATTCCGTCACCCATTCCGTCACCCCCTCGCACCCATTTCTGAGAAAACCATGAGAACTGCCCAAGTACGCCAGATAGCCTGAATGGGGGTTGCTTTGTCCGATGAGGCAGGTTACTATTCATGTAACACTTCAACTTACTGCTACGGCGGCTAGCCGAACTGCTCCCTTCCCGTGTGGGCGACTAGGGGAGTGAGGCAAGCGTAAGCGGGCGGACGTGAGAGGGTTTCCCCTCTCCCCGTGTCTGTGATCGTAACCTCGGGTCAGACCATCCCATCTGGTCACAACCATCCTTCTTTCCGAAAGGAGGTGGCTTGTGACGCAAGCTACCAATCCTCTGACGCTGTTGCCGATGAGCAAACAGCTACTCACCGTCCGCCAAGCTGCAGACATTCTCACCGTGTCGGACGAAACAGTTCGGCATTGGTTCAAAGCCGGACGCCTAGAAGGTGTGCGTGTCGGTAAAGGCATTCGGATTAAAACCGAAGCCGTGAACCGGTTGTTGGTGGAAGGGGGTGCGAAATGAACACCCCGAACACTAACACCCTCACCCCCAATCCCTTCGCTGGCGTGACCGTGCAAGCCAGTGGCAGCGAACCGCTTCCCTGTGGTGCTTACTACGCCACGTTCCAGAGTGTCGAAGCCTTCAGCAACGACAAGATCGCCGACAAGCTGCGATGGGCTTGGACTGTGGCGACGGGTCCGCACACGGGACGCATGGCGACGGCTTTGACCGATCCCCGAATGACCCCTCACACCCATGCGGGAAGGCTTCTTGGTGGCCTCTTAGGCCGAACCTTGAACCCCGGTGAGGATGTGGGGTTGCTCTGGCCCCAAGTGCAGGCGTGCATCGGCAAGCGGTATCTGGTGACGGTGGCCGCTGGCCCCAAAGGCGGAAAGCCCTCGGTGCAATCCGTCACCCTGCCCCCTGAGATGTAGTCCACTTTTGGCTTTTGCCAAACACCAAGAGGGGAACGCCTACGGGTTTCCCCTCTTGGGTTTTCCTGAACACTAACACCTTTGAGGTATTATATGGCTTCTCTGGAACAATTGTATTTCTATTTGGCTCAGGGGTTCAAACTCTTCCCCTGTTCCAACAAGGATAAGCGACCCCTCAACCCACACGGGTTCAAGGATGCGACGGACACCCTCGATGCTATCACCCGTTGGCATCAGCAATACCCCGATTGTGCGTGGGGGACGCCGACATCCTCGGCCTATGGGGGTGTGGATATTGACCCTCGCAATGGGGGTGATGCAACATGGGCTTCCCTGATAGCGGAACATGGTCCGCTTGATCCCAAAACACCCTGTGTGGAGACGGGATCAGGGGGAAGGCATTACCTGTTCCGTTTTCCAACGGGGACACGGTGCGGGAAACTCGGTGAAGGGATCGACTTGAAAGCCGATGGGGGATATGTGATCGTTCCCCCGTCAAGGATATGGGAACCCCATCACTTTCAACCCTATCGCTGGCTGGTGAAGCCGTGGGAACACCCCATCCCCGATGCCCCTGATTGGGTTGTTGGATTGTCGGGTTCGGGGAAAGGGGTTTCCAAGCCGCTTGTAGCCGATGCTCACACGCTGGAAACCCATCCGGGTTCCCCTGAAGGGGAACGGCGTGTGACCCTGTGCCGACTTGCAGGAACGGCGTTAGGGTGTGGGCTTCATCCCGATCTGGTGTGGGAACAAGCCCGAGCATGGGCAAGCCGATGTTCTCCCCCGTTCGGGGAATGGGAACGGCATGTTGCGGGATTGGTGAAGCGGGACAGGGAGAAGCCAAACAACACACTCTCGCCTTCACCCTCACCCGAC
>CALEEC010000073.1 GCA_937949245.1 uncultured Gemmataceae bacterium
CGCATCCCCGATCCGCAAGCCGAAGCGACCTTCCGCTCCAGCGTCTTGCGGTGGGAGGAAACCACCCAATCCCCTCATCGGGAAATGCTCAACTACTATCGGGCACTGCTGCACGCTCGTTGCGAGGAGCCTTGGTATCGGGTCGATGCGTCGATCCGTTTCGCTGCCTTCGCGCTGGACGAGGCTACGCTATTGCTGCAATGGCATAGTGCCAGCCAAGGCAGGCAGCGTCTGTTGGTGCGTTTGCGCGACGCCGGCACAGTGACGCTGCCGACCGAGGGGCAAAGCTGGCAGTCGGTCCGGCACAGCGAGGAAGCAGCTTTCGCAGTCGATCCGATGCCGCCCCACTGGACAATCGATGGCGAACAGATACAGATCCACTTCGCCCGCCCCGGGGCTATCTGGTGGACGAGTCCTCCCACAAACCGATGAACCAGACCATCGCCCGATTCGATCTGTTGGCCTCCGCGGGATACTGGGATGGAACAGCGGATGATTGCGTGACCACGGCGCAGACCAGTACCACGCGATCCTGCATCCTGGGTTGCTCGGGAAGGATTGCCTTGCAGGGGGAAGAGAAGCAGAGATACAGAGACGCTCAAAACCAAGGGCGGCTGACCGCTGGGCCGCAGAGAACGGGGCGTTAGCCCCTTGCGCGAAGCCAGCGGTCTGCGTTCACGACACCAACCCACGATCGCAGCAAGGGGATCACTGATTAAACAGGAACGCCTTGGAGTTAATCAGCGCCCACAGCAGATTTTCGTAGGCGAGGTTCTTTTGCTGCTTGGGGTATTTCTCCAGATGCTTCAGCGCCTCGGCGAGTTGTTTGTCGCTGGGTTTGCGGCCCAATGTCCAGAGGAAGAGTTCTTCGATCTTCTCGCGCTCGGGGCGGGGATCTTTGGCCAAGCGATCGGCACGTCCGCCAGGGCGAGCCAATTTCCCCTGCACCTCGTCCGAATTGAGCAGATGCAGCGATTGCGCCAGGTTAGCTTCGTTGACCCGTTCGCATTCGCAAGCACTGAGCCGTTGTGGCCGACCAAAGACATCCAAGAAGTACGAGACAAACGATTCATCGGGCAACATGATCGCTCGGTTGGGAGAGAAGCGATCTCTCGGCAGCCCCGCGAAGTTGCTGGGACTGTCGGTCACTTGACAGACCGCGTCGAACAAAACTTCGGCCGACATCCGCTTCGGATAATACCGGGCATACGCTTGTTTGTCCGACTTGTTGTACTCGTTGGGAGTCGACGACAGTTGATAGGTGCGACTCTTGCAGATGGCCCGGATGAGGGCCTTCAGGCTGAAGCGCTGGTCGATCAAATGTTTTGCCAAGGCGTCGAGCAATTCGGGATTGCTCGGCGGGTTGGTGATCCGCATGTCGTCCAGCGGATCGACGATCCCCCGGCCGAAGAAGTGGGCCCAGTAGCGATTGGCCACGGCCCGAGCGAAGAAGGGATTTTTCGCATCGACCATCCAATCGACCAGGACATGCCGCGGATCGGTGCCTTCGGGGACTTTCACTTCGTCGGCGTCCAGGGCCTTCATCACCGCAGGCTTGTTCGTCCGTTTGTTGATAACCGTACCGGTCGATTTCGTGTAGATGACTTGGCGGGTGCCTTGTTGGTTCTGCTGGGGCACGCCGGGCACGGGGAGGGTTTTCGTACCGACGCGAGCATAGAAGGCGGCCATCCCCCAATAGTCGTCTTGGCTCCACTTCTCGTAGGGGTGATGATGACAGTTGGCACAGGCAATGCGTAGGCCGAGGAATACCTGAGCGGTGTCATCGACAAAGTTTTCGGCGGAGGCGATCTCTTTGTACCAGACCGTGGGAGGATTCTTCGTCTCATCGCCGATGGCGGCCAAGATTTCGCGAGCGAATTCATCGTAGGGCTTGTCTTTGGCCATCGCGTCGCGAATCCAGTCATGGAACGAGAAGGTGCCAAAGGCCCGCGTGGCTTGATTCCGCCGTTTCACCTTGAGGATGTCGGCCCACTTGTTGGCGAAATAGTAGGCGTATTCGGGCGTTTCGAGCAGGTGATCGATCAACTGATCGTGTTTCTTGGGATCTTTGCTCTGCACGAAGGCCAGCACCTGAGCGGGGGTGGGTAGGGTGCCGGTAATGTCGAGGTAAGCCCGACGCACGAATTGTTCATCGGTCGCTCGTTCGGAGGGCATCAATCCCAATTCCCGCCACTTCTTGGAGGTAAATTGATCGACAAAGGTTTGGATGGGGAAGTCCCATGGCGGGGCGGGCCGACTCAGAGGCACCGTCACGCGGAAGACGGCCACTAATCCCTGATACCGGGCCATCACCGCAGCCTGGCCACTGAGCGATAATGTGGTCACCACGCCATTGGCATCGACGTTGGCGATTTCCGTATCGTTGCTTTCGTATTGCGCTCGCCGGGTGATGTCTTCGACGCTGCCATCCGAATAGTACGCATGCACGACCATTTGTTGGCGCGATTGCGGACTTAAGATGCGATGCTCGGGGAATACACGAATTTCCGTGACGACCGGATCGGTCGGTTTGCCGTAGGGCATCCCCGCAGCGATCCAACGGCGTACCAGTTTGTACTCTTCCGAGTCGGGTTCCATCTTGCGGCCCCCGCCGTGGGCCACTTTGCCGGTCGCTTTGGTCAGCAACAGCGAATAATCCGGCGCACTGGGGAGCAACCGGCGACCGCGGCCCTCTTTCAGCAGGTAGGTGTAGTCTTGTTCCGGTTCAGCACCGAGGAGCGACAGCTTGAACCCATTCTGACCGCTGGCTTTGCCGTGACAGCCGCCCGAGTTGCAGGTCAATTTGGTGAAGATGGGGACGATCTGATTGGGAAAGTTGATCGGCAATGGCGCGTCCATCGACTCCGCGACGATCGGTACTCGAACGCGGTGCGAACCGAGCGTGACGATCACTTCGGTGGAACCATTGCTCAACGGCAGAACTCGGCCTTGGCGGGTGACGCGAACGATCTGAGGATGGCCGACCGTGTAGGTGACATCGGCGGTGACATCATGCAATCGACCGGAGGACAGTTCGGCCGTGACGGCTAACTGCGGACCATCTTCGATGCCCCGCAGGTGCAGTTGTTTGGGAAACACCGAAATCGTCCGAACATCCGTGGGCCGAATACTCTCGGCCGCGGACACCGGGAAAACCGCTGCAATCAGTATCAACCCCACTGAGGCGCTATGAACTCTCATCGTCACATCTCCGAAATGCGAACCGACCGACTTCACGGTAGGCAGGAAGGTCCGAGCAGTGGTTGGGAGTGTGCATTTTACTCCATCTTGGGCGACGGCATGAAGCCAAAAAACGCAGCACGATCCCGAAAATCTTATGACACGACCAGCCCCATTTAGGCGATCTTTTTCCGGCACTGGTGAATGGAACGGGGAAGATCGCAACCAACAATTGGGGAGGGGACGCCGATAGGCTCTATTTCATTGCGTCAGGGCCAAGGTCGCGGTAGGCTCTGAGCGAACATGCTTGCACCAAGAAATTCCTGCATTCCTTCCACCGAACAGGAGCCGACATTATGTCCAAGCTGAATTCTCCCGATATTTCCGCGAGAGTCGATCGTCGCACGCTGTTGGCCGGTGCCGCGGCCTGGGGAGGAATGACCTTGGCCGGGCCTTTTGGTTTACCCGTGTCGTACGCGCAAAACCAAGCTGCGGAACCTCAGGTCAAGAAATATCCGTTCCAAAAATCGATCAATCTGTGGGCATTTCCCTATCCGCAGTTGTGGTCGTTGGAAAAATGCCTCCGCTTGGCCAAGGACGCCGGTTTCGACGGCATCGAGTTGAACTACGATTTGGAAAGCGAATTGTCGCCGAAATCGGGGACGGCCGAGTTTACCGCGATTCGCAAATTAGCGGATAAGATCGGCATTGCCATCAGTGGTTTGTGTTCGTTTTTGTTCTGGCCCTATCCTCTGACGGCGAACGATCCTGCAAAACGCAATCAGGGATTGGAGTTGGCACAGAAGATGATCCAAGCGGCCCACGACCTAGGCACCGACAATTTGTTGGTCGTTCCCGGGGCAGTGCATATCCCGTGGCGGACGGATTACGACCCGGTGCCCAACGATGTGTGCGATCAACGGGCCAAAGACGCCGTCCGCAAGTTGATCCCGTTGGCCCAGAAATACAAAGTGCATCTGAACATCGAGAACATCTTCTTCAACGGTTACTTGATGACGCCGATGGAGATGAATGCTTTTGTCGATCACTTTGCCAGCGAATTCGTACATGTACATTTCGACACAGGCAACATCATGCAGTATCAGTTCCCCGAACATTGGGTTCGGCAGTTGGGCCAGCGGACGCGCAACGTGCATCTGAAGGAGTTCACCAAGAAGGGGACCGATTCTTCGTTGGAAGCCTTCCGTCCCTTGTTGGACGGCACAACCAATTGGCCGGCGGTGCTTGAAGCGTTCGCGCAAACGAATTACCGCGGTTACCTGACGTTTGAGTATTTCCACCCTTACCCCCATTGGCCGGAAGCGTTGATCTATCAGACGAGCGATTCGCTGGATCGCATGCTGGGACGTAAATGACGGCTTCGTCAATCTGAACGGCGGACCTAACACGGACACGGCGAGCTTACGCCCGCCGCTCTGGGAGGAGACATCACTTGATCCCTTTCTGAGCAGTGGCGTTAGCCCGCCGGGGTGCGAATCTTAGCTTGGCATGCCCCCAGCCATGGCATGCAACCTGCCGTGGCGTGCAGCCCATCCCGTCAACTCGTCGCGGGAACGTCGAGACACGCCGAGCGGACGCCTCCTGCTCGGGGGAGCGGGGGAAGCGTCCTCTGTACCCTTTTCGAGAACCCCGATGGGGCGATAAACTAATTACCGATGAGGCAGAAGATGGATCAGACGGGACGAATCTCAGAGAGGGACAACGATGAATTTGCGGACGACTCTTTTCCTCGTTGCCCTAGCGGGCGTGATGGTGGTCGCGTTTATCTTCGGCGATGCCTGGGCGGTGCGTTGTTGGAACTGGAAAACACCTCCGCAAGTCAACGATCCGCAAGGCACCGCGGCTCTGCTGGAAAGCGAACTGCGTCCCGAGACGTTGACACGCATCGAAATTCGTTCCGGGGATCGGGTCTTGCTCGTGCTGGAACGCCGTGGCTCCGATTGGGCCATGCCCGGTGGTTGGCCCTTGCGCAAGCCGGAAGTCGAACAACTCGTGCAAACCCTTACCCAACTCCGCACCCGCTTCGCACCGATTCCTTTGGCTAACGATTCCGAAGAACAACTACGCCCCCATGGTTTGGCCACAGAGCAAAAGCCCCTGATCGTGCAGGTACTGACGGAAAACCAAGGCCAAGTCCAACGCCATACCCTGACCTTCGGCCAACCGGAACTGCGTCCCGGCGACAATCCGTTTGTTCGGCCGGTGCTGTTGCGTTGGAACACCCGCAACGAAGTGGTCGTTCTCGGCCCGGATGTGCTGCCGATCTTGCGTCGCCCAGCGGAATTTTATCGCAGTCGCACTTTGTTTCCCGACGCGGAACGCCTTCGCTTGGCCGGCAGCGGCACTACCGGGAAAGTCGCGGTCCTACGTGGCGAAACGCCCCTGGCCAACGGCATCCATCGGATGCTCACGCTTCAGGGACCGCAGGGGCGAGTCGTGCTGCAAAACCTGGCACCGCTCCCCCCAGAGCAAACGCCGCTCGATCTAGCCAACGCCGAACCGCAAGTCACGGCGGACCGCTTGGCTGACACCTGGGTACTCGCCGAACCGATCCGCGATCGCCTCGAACCCAACCGACTCCGCCAAGCCTTGACCGCGATTCCCGAACTGTGGGTCGAACGCTTCCTGGTCAATGCCGATGGGGTCTTCGCTTTGGCCCCCTTCTGGCTGCAACCATTGGGGGCCAGTCCGTTGGCGCTGGCAGTTAATTGGGGCAGCGCGGCCAAGTTGGTCCACGAACTTTCGTCTTGGACTTGGTTCCAACAACGCACCGGCTTGCACCCCCCGGCCGCGACGCTGGCGTTGACCTCGACCAACGGAACCCAACGGATCTTGCACATCGGCGCGGTGTCGCGTTCGGAGTTGAAGCCCGATGCACTCCGCGAGCGTCGGCCCCAACAGATGAAGCCAGATGAACTTTTCGAGGAATACCGCTATGCCACACTGCAAGGCGATGCGTTGAGTGAAGTGTTCGAGATTCGCTCGGCCCCACTGCGGCATTTGTTCCCTGGGTTGGAACCGCGTCGCTCTGTGCCGAACAACGAAGCGACCGTCCACGCGGCGCAGTTTTTCCGCGATCCGCAAGTCGTGCGTTTCGATCCCCGCCAGGTCCGCAGTGTGACCATCCTTCCGCCAAAAAATCCGGCCTACGCATCCAGCTCGGCCGATGCGATGAATCCGGGCAACGCATCTAGATCGGCTAATGCGAAGAACCCAGGCAACGCGACCGCTCGGCTGCGGCTCAAACGGACGCCGGCCAATCCCAATGCCCCCGATCCGGCGGCCCGGGTCGATCGCTGGACGGTCCAGTGGGGCGATGGTCCCGAATGGCCCGCCGATGTCGAACGCGTCAACGAACTGCTCCGCGAATTGCAACCAAGCAATGCGAAGATCCTCGATTGGCCGAAGATTACCGATCCGTTCTTGCTAAGCCTGGGCACCTGGGCCGCTCGATGGCTACGACTCGACCCCGATTCGCGCACACAAGTGACGATCATCTCCGAAACGCCACGCATGCTGCAAACCGCTGCTGGTGCCGACGTTGCCGCCGAAGATTTCCGCAGCGTGACCTTGGAACTGAGCGGTCGCTGGAGCTTTTTGCCGCGTCAGTGGGTACGCGTGGTCGGTTCGGATCGCTGGAACTGGGTTTCCAGCAGCATCGGCAATTATGTGGCCCGGCCGGAGTTGGTTTATCGAGCGAAAAAACTCTGGGATTTGGCCCGTAATGACATCGAAGAAATTGAAGTACGCCAAGGCACCGATGCCTACCGGCTCCAGCCGACGACCTCGGCCAGCACACCGTGGCTGCTGCGCTTGGGCGAGCGGTCGTTGCTGGCAGACGCGAAATTGGCCGACGACTTGGCTGACGCTTTGTCGCAACTGCAAGTCGTCGATTTTGAACGCAGCGTGCAGAAAGCGGACGAGTGGACGCCCCAAGTGCTGGCATCTTACGGCTTGGATACCCCGGCCAGCACGATTCGTTTCCGCGTGCGAGGAGTCGGCGAGCGGGTGCTAGTGATCGGTTCGCGTCGGCCCAATCGCTCGGAGTATTTCGCCAAGCAGGAACCGGGACTGGCCGTCTTCACCATCGATGCCACCCTGCACGAGAAGCTGACGCGCAGTTCATTGGCCTATCGACCGCTGGAGTTGTGGAACTTCGCTCCGCTGGACGTGGTATCGCTACGGCTGCAATCTCCCGCGGGGGAAATCATCGAACTGAACCGCGAGCGCAATCAATGGCAACTCGCGGGCACTCCTCCGAGCAAGGCCGACAGTACGTTGGTGGAAGAACACCTCAAGACGCTGGCCAAAGTGTCGGCCGTACGCTATCAGACCCACTCCGCGTCCAATCTCGCCGAGTTCGGTTTGCAACCGAATCAAGCCTGGAAAGTCAGCGTCGTCGCGACGGCACCGCCGACGCCGATCGCCGGGCAAACCTCGCCGATGGGCGGATCGACCGTCCGTTCGCTGTGGCTGGGAGCCGAACTGCCGCAGGAACCGGCGTTACGCTACGCTCGTTGGGACGATGCGAACGACACCGCGGTCTTCGTCGTCTCAGCCGATTTGTTCCGCATCGTCGCGGGGTCGCGGTTCGATTGGCTCGATCGACAACTGTTGCGGTTCAACGAAACCGATCTGCTGGCGTACAAACGCATCATGAACGGTCAAACGCTGGAACTGAAAGCCGAGGGCGACGCTTGGCAGATGCTGCAACCGCGCGATCAACCCGCCGATAGCCGAACTATGGAGAACCTGGCACGCCGCCTGGGCAATCTGCGTGCGGAACGCGTCGAAGCGGTCGGTATGGTCGATTTGGCGAAGTATCAACTCGATCGCCCCAGTGCCACGGTGACGCTGAGCCTAGCCGACTCCAGCGAACGAGTGTTGCGGATCGGCAAGCCCGTGCGTGACTCGGAACCGACCGGCCCCCGCTACGCCTTGCTGGAAAGCTCCGAACCGCAAGCGCGTGTCGTGGTGTTGTCCGCCGAACTGACGAATCTGCTATTGGCCGAACCCTTGCGTTTCCGCGATCGCACCCTGACCGTCTTCCCTGGTGCCGACCAAATGGATTGGATTCGCTTTGAGCAAAAATGGACCTTCCGTTCCGGTCCCAGTGGTTGGAGCCTCAGTGAACCGTTCTCCGCCCCCAGCAGCGAGCAAAACCTGACCGAATTGCACAGTCGGTTGGCGAAGTTCACCATCGATGAATTCGTCAGCGAAAAGCCGAGCAACCTACGCGAGTTCGGCCTGGATGCTCCCCAAACGGTCTGGCGTTGTTGGAGCAACGGCAAGGAATTGCTGCATTTGCAGATAGGTAACCGCTCCCGCGATGGCACACGAGCTTACGGCAAACTCGCGGAGAGCGACTTTGTGTTCTTGCTCGATGCGAAACTGACCGAGTTGGCGTTGAGTGATTATCGGCCCAAAGCCTTATGGGCCAAGCAAGACGCAGCGTCGGCCAAGTCGCTGCGGTTGATTCGCAGCAACGAGACGCTCGAACTGGTAAAAAATGCCCAGGGCGTCTGGACCGATCCGAAGCAACCTCAGGATCGCTTCGCTACTTCCGCCGTGAACGAATTGCTCGACACCTTCGGTAGCTTGCAGGTGGAACGCTATGTTTTGGATCGCACCAGCGACCGCAAGCCGTTCGGTTTAGACGCGCCCGTGATGCGGTTGGAAGTTGAATGGGCCAACCGCAAGCAGGAACTATGGCTGGGTCAACGGGATGAAACCTCCAAAGGCAAGGCGGTGTTCGCCTGCTTGGCCCCGGTCGGCGATCGCATCGATGTCTTCACCCTCAGCGAAAGCACCGCGGCCAAGCTTGATCGTCGCCGAGCGGACCTTTTGGAAAAGCCGTGATCCCGCGCCGTCTCCCCCACTCCAAGCCAGCCCGCCCTGTGGATGCCCGCCGCGTTCGCTGGGGGGCGAAAGACGGCATCCCTGCTTTACGCCGTGCCTCGCTGCGGCTTCGCGCCATCAGCCGATGCCGTACAGCGGTTCGTACTTGCGTTTCAAATAGTGGAGCAGTGGTTGCGGCCGGAGATGCTCGCCGGTCACACGGCGGCACAATTCCTGAGCCGACCAACGTCGGCCGGGGCGATGCACCTTGTCGTTGAGCCAGCTTTTCAGCCGGGAGAAGTCCCCGCGACGGAAATCGGCTTCCAGGTCGCTTTCGCCCAAGTCACGCCGGGCCGCTTCCATCAGTTGGGCGGCATACAGATTCCCCAGAGTGTAGGTCGGGAAATAGCCGATCCCTCCGCCGCTCCAGTGGATGTCTTGCAGGCAACCGAGGGCATCGTTGGGAGGAGTCAGCCCCAACAATTTCTGGAAGCGTTCGTTCCAGGCTGCGGGGAGATCCGCGACTTTCAAGTTGCCGTCGAGCAGGTCGAGTTCCAATTCAAAGCGCAAGATGATGTGCAAATTGTAGGTGGCCTCGTCGGCTTCCACCCGGATGAACGACGGGCGGACTTCATTGATGGCCAACAGCCAATCGTCGAGGGAGACATCGGCTAAATTCGTGGGGAACGTTTGTTGCAGCCGCGGGAAAAAATGCTCCCAGAACGGCCGCGAGCGCCCGACTTGATTTTCCCACAGCCGCGATTGCGATTCGTGAATGCCCAACGAACAATAACTGCCGCAAGGCGTGCCGAAATGTTCGGGATCAAGTCCTTGTTCGTAGATACCGTGGCCCGCTTCGTGGAGGATGCCGAAAAACGCCTCGTTGAAGGACTCCGGATTGTAGCGTGTGGTGATGCGACAATCGCCCGGCCCGATGCCGGAACAAAACGGGTGCGTGGTGGTGTCGAGTCGGCCGGCCTGAAAATCGAAGCCGATCGCGGCCGCCGCTTGCTCGCCGAACAACCGTTGCCGATCGATCGGATAATCGCGATGCAGAATCTCGGTGTTTGGCCGATGGGGGGCTTCGGCCAATGCCGAGACCAGAGGTGTCAGTTCTCGGGCCAATTCAGCGAAGACCTGACGGATCTCGGCCGCGGTGGCATTGGGTTCGTATTCGTCAAGCAGGGCGTTGTAGGGATGATCGTTGTAGCCGACCGCCTCGGCCTCTTGCTGTTTGAGTGCGACAATCTTTTCCAACCAAGGACGAAAGCGGGCAAAGTCGTTGGCCGCTCGTGCTTCTCGCCATTCTTGCTGAGCTTGAGTGGTGACTCGGGCCAATTCTTCGACGAGGCTTTTGGGCAGTTTGACGGCACGGTTATACAGCCGACGAATTTCGCGGACGTTGACGGTCATGGTGCCATCGGGCGCGTCGGGGAGTGGGGCCGACTCAAGAGCGTCGAGATGTTCGCCGATTTTGGGATCGGTCCACATTTCGTGGGACAACCGAGCCAAAAGGGCCATCTGTTCGCCGCGATAGGCCGCCGCTTTCCGGGGGAGGTAGGTGCGTTCGTCCCATCCGAGGACGCCGGCACACGATCCCAGAATGGCGGCGTCGCGAATACGAGCAATCAGGTCGCTATAGTGGGCATCGATGGTCGGCTGCATGGCGGCCCTATCGTACAAGATCCGTGGAGTGATGGCGTCGAAGATTCCAAAAGGCGTTCACGTCGGCTAATCTACGAAGCACCGAACCAAACGGACAAGCCCCGCATCGCTGCCCTCCCGAGTCCGAGTGGCGGGTGTTAGCCACTGTGCCTGGATGCCATAGCTAGAAGAGGAGCACGACACGCAAGAAAGAGCACGATACAGCGGACTAACGCCCGTCGCTCGGAAGGTTCTGGTGGGCCGGCGATGTTTGTCGATGGGGAATGGGGGTACTCAGGACGCGATTGGCCGATCAGGTTTACGGCGAGCCGTGCAGCAATTGCGTCAGGTCGCGGTGAATGCGCTTGCGGATGAGGTATTCATCATCGTCCAACCAACTTCGGATGATCGGGCCAAGCGAAAAATCTTCATGGACCACCGCCCACACCACGGTTTCGATCAGTTCCAAGGCTTGCAACGTGAAATGCGAACTGGTGAATCCGCCGACGCGGATATTGCGTAAACGCTCGAACAATTCTTGCAGCCGACCCAATGCCAAACGAACAGGCGTTTGACCGAGCGTTTGCGCATAGGTGAGCGCCAACGAGGTCTGTTCGTTGGGCGGAAGTTGGCCCATGAACAGTTGTTCGCGGGCTTTGTCGAGTACTTCGATCGCCAGATCGTCTTGGGCACAGTAAAACCAACCGCTGGCCAAGTGCAGCAGGGTTCGCAGAGCCACCGGCCAATAGGCCGGCTGTCGTTGTTGCAGAATCGCGAGATCTTGGCCTTGCGTCACCCATTCGGCCATGCGTTGCAGGAGGCGTTCGACTTCGGTGCGCAGCCCGAGCCGACGCAGGCTGCGGAACGTCTCGCCGGTCAGTCCCTCAAACTCTTTGAGGGCCGACAGGCCCGATTTCCCTTCGATCGCCTGCACGAAGTGTTGCACCAGTTCCAACGCGAGTTCTGCTTGTTGCAGATAGCCGGCTACCCGCAGGGACTTTTCCAATAATTTCAAGCGGAGGACGGTTTCATGCGGCCGAATCTGTTGCAGTGCCAACGGCACTTGTTCGACCAGAGATTTGGCGATCAATTCCGGTAACCGAGGCACGACATCGAGAACGGCCAAAACCACCCGCGGTAGGTTGGCCCATTCGCCGGATCGGTTCGCGTTCTCGACCAAGCGTTGCACCGTTTCGCTCAACACGCGGGGGTCGTGGATGTCCGGCAGGCCGACCAACGTGGTGCCTAAGTCGTCGAACCCAGTGTAGGAATTCGGTTTGCGATACGCACTAGAGCGATCGGCCGGTTCCAAAATGCGGGAATACTCCCGTAATTTGTTGATCTTGTAGCGGACGTCTTCGTGCATGCCGTCGAGCCGAGCGAGCAATTCCGCGGGTAACGAGCCATGATGCGGCTTGCCGTCCTGAACCTGACGAATGCGGAAGGTGAACGCCTCGGCCAAGAATTGATGCACCTCGTCGGCCTCACGCAGCGTCCGTTGGGCTTGCTGCAGCAGGTTGTTGCTGGAGTGGAATTCGCCCAATCGAGCTAAGCCCCAGGACAAGATCAGGTCGGCGTAAATCTTGGTGAACGGCACTTCGACATCCAAGCCGAATTGATTCAGCCGACTGCCAGTGTACACCGAAGATTCGCTGGTGTCACCGATGCGTCCGGCTTGGTGCAAGCGGCTGATCCATCGATGAATCAACTCGCGCCATTGGACCAATCGTTCACGCACCGTTTGAAAGCGTTCACCGCCCTGCAGTGACGAGAAGCGCAGGAAACTGGGGGTGTCGATGTCGAGGCTGACCCCCTGAGTCCGCAATCGCTCCATGAGTCGATCGCGACAGCGAGCCAAGCCGAGAACGTCCCCTTGGCTGAGATGGGCCGTGCGCACCGCGGCCAACCAAGCCAAACGCACAGGCAACCAGGCCTCGTGCTGAGCCAGATACGTTTGCACCGCACACAGATGCGTTTGCAACTCGTGGGGGATCGATTTC
>CALEEC010000074.1 GCA_937949245.1 uncultured Gemmataceae bacterium
CCTCCAGTCACTGACGTTCCCGGCTCGCCAGGAACCGACGACGCCAGTCGTCGGGTGCTTCCAATTAGAGCCGACGAGGCCAATCGTCGGGTGATTTTTCAACCAATCATCGGGTACTTTTCCAACTCGTCGTCAGGTCGATCCGCACGCGGGTT
Organism: uncultured Gemmataceae bacterium; assembly: GCA_937949245.1. Classification (GTDB taxonomy): domain Bacteria; phylum Planctomycetota; class Planctomycetia; order Gemmatales; family Gemmataceae; genus CALEEC01. Next base: position 156 of record CALEEC010000074.1, read on the forward strand.
GCGCTTCCAACGAAGCCATCGCCCCACCGATCATCGATCTGGGGGAATGTATAAACTAGAGATGATCTCTTGCCAAGTGGGGAAATTCCAATGGACAAACGAATCTTCCTGATCGGCTTCGTTGTCGTCGTCATATTCCCGAAGGGAGGGGAAGGATTCGCTTTCCTCGATGGCGTCGAGGTCTGATTCGTCGTTGCTGTCCGTTTCGGAAGATGACGCCGGTTCGGCAGTGGCCGAGGCATCCTTCTTTTTACGGGACCGCCGACGCCGACGCCGACGCCCTTTCTTCGGCTCGCTGGCAGGCGTCACCTCTTCCGCTTCAGCCAATTGGGATGCGTCTTCGATCTCTTCGCCGACCGGCGCTTCATCGTCACCGACTTCCTCGGCCACTTCGGCTTCTTCGACGGCTTTTGTGGTGTCGACTGGGTGAGGAGCGTCGATCGCTTCGGCGGTAGTCGATTCGATGATTTCCGTCACAGGAACTGACTGAACCACCGCAATTTCTTCGTCAGTAATTTCTTCCGCGATGAGGTCATCTTCGATGAATTCCGCAGGGATGGGCATGGCTTCAGGGACGAAAGCCGCGACCGCTGCGGATGCCGACGCCGATGCCGACGAAGGCGAAGGCGAACTATCTGCGGAACTCGTTGCTCCGTCGTCTGCTTCCGCGATCACCCCAACACCGAAACCGCCCCCCTGCGAAACTTCAACTCGGCTCGACGCGTCAACAGAGGTTTGCGGAGCAACGGTTGGCGATGCCGCCGAGGCGTCGGATTTGCCCGGGGAAGCGGAAGGCTCGATGACCGAATCACCCACTGCCGTTACCTCGGTAGCTGTGCCAAGCTGCGAGGGAGTCTCTGCCGTGGACAATGAAACAGCTTCCGAGGCTGATTGCGGAGATTCCGCCGGAGGAGATGATTCCGTTTCAGGAGCAGGTGCCGTGTTGGTGTTGGGAGATTCGTCCACAAGTCCTAACTCGGCACACAGTTCGGCCCAACGACGGGCGTCTTCAGATTCCAGAGGCATAGTTGTGTGGTCACCGTCGAAAGCTACAGCGAGAGCTATCGGCGTGGAGAACCGAACTGGTTGGCCGGTGTCCTTCGACCGGCGCGGATACGAAAGTCGCTCTGCCGATCTCGCTGGCGGTTGGTTGTCTCCATGCGGCGATGCTATCGATTATAGCAAAGCCGCCGACGCGACGGAAGCGGCAGCCTGGGGAAATTGGGAATCGCGCGAGGCTAGTTTGGCATAAAGCCTTGGCGTGAAGGCGACTTCGACAATCCGATCACTCGGTTCGGCACCGAAGCCGTCGTGCAGTGCCTGCACAACCGGTTCCCCCTCGGGAAGATCTTCCCGGTGAACCAGATAGGTCGGCGGCTGTTGGCTTTGCAACAACTCGACCATCTGATCCCAAACATGCGCCAAGTCTGCCGCAGAGAATCGCCCCGTAGGCAGCCATTGCTCTAACCAACCTGCGAAGGATTCCAGCACCAGCGACCGCGGCGGCAGTACAACGAACGTAGCCATGCGCACCCTCCCTGCACGCGAAAGGATCGACCGCGGCATCGGCGATCCGCGATCCGCGACCTGCAATCCGCGACTGTGCCAAGGGTATCGGCGATTGAGGGACCGACGAGGTGATAGGAATGGGGCTAGCTCGGGAAAAGCGATCGACGCTCGGGCGCACAAACGGCACGACTCACGGAACCGCTGAAACTGGAACGGCAGTGCCACGGCAGTGCCTCGGTTTGGACAACTTCGGCGAAAAAGACCGAAAGGCCCAGCCGACTACCTCTCCCTTAGCCGGCGGGCTGTTCGGTTTGCTTACGCACTTCTTCCAGTGAGCGAATGTCGTGCCCAAAAGACGGAGTGATTTCTTTTTCCATCGCGTATTTTTCCTAAGTCTCTGTTATATTCCATGTTGCATTCTGAAAAGCACCAAAATGGGAGCGAAGCAATCTTGTGGTGGGAAAATCCGGCTGCCAAAAACATAAGCAGCCGATGCATGCCTGCTTGGCATTTGCTCGCTTCTAGCATGCGTACGTGACCACAGAGAGAGGGCGGCCGCACGCGGCAAGCGCCCTGGGAGTCTCGCCTCTTGGAGAAACTGGGGAACGGTTGCGGGAACTCGTCTTGTGCCTTTTGCCAAAAAAGGTTCCAATCGGGCACACCGATCGATGGATCGTTCGGCGACACGACGAAGGAACGGACTCTTTCGCAACCCGGTGGCCTTCATGGCTCCTACGTCATCTGGCTCTTCGCCTTTGGTTTCCGACTCGACTAACGCTGGCTTGCCGCGGGTGCGTCTAGAATTGCGCCACGGTTCCGCTCGACCGGCGATTTACGAAATCGTCGCTGAACAGTTCCTCCTCGGTGGTGCGCCTGGGTGCGATCTCCGTTTGCCGGGAACGGGACTGCCGCCGGTCGTGGCCATGCTGACACGCCAACCCACCGGTCTAAGCATCCGCAAAGTCGCCCCGAATCAGCCGATCCTTATCAACGGCCAAGCCTTAACGCTGTCAGGTTCTCAAGTCCTGCATCATGGCGATTGTTTGACCATTGGCTCATCAGATATTCTGATTTCGATCGCTTGGCCGAATGTGGAAGCCAAGCCGATTTCTGCCCCGCTCGTGCCGCAAGTGTATGGAGATACGACGGTTCGGCGTCCGAACGCTCTGCGAGAAACGCCACCGCCGGGCATGCCCCTGCCGAACCACTCGCCCTCGCCCCCTTCCGCTGCCCCCACAGCAACGCTTCCTGCGGGAGCTTCGGCCGTGTTGACGCCTGAAGAGGTGATCGCTTTCCGCGAACGGGTCCGGCAATTCGAGCAACAGCGGCAGCAGTTCGCCCAGGAAGAGGAACAACGTCGGCTCCACTGGGCACAACGGCAACAGGAACTCGAACGCCAGGAACAAGAATTACGCCAACGTCAGGAGGAACTTGAAGCCGACCGCGTCTTGTGGTATCGCCGACGTGCCCAGTGGGAGGAAGAACAACGCGCGCAATCTTCAAAGGCCGGTCTTTCGGAAACGACCCTGGCCCGCTTGCAAGAACGGGAAGCGGCCCTGGAGCAACGGGAACGTGAAGTGATCGCGTTGGAAACGCAATTGCGTCAGCAACAGGCGGAATGGCAGGCACAACAGACCGCCCTAGCCGAGGAACGCGACGCCGTCCAAAAATTGCGGGCCGAGTGCGACCAGCAAACGCAGCAGGTCGCCTTGCAACGCCAGGAGATCGAACGGATTCGGGCGGAACTGTCGAGCATTCGTCAAGAGTTGTTCGATCGTTACCGCGAACGCCGCGAACAATTGTCGCAACAACAAGAAGCCCTCAAACAACGCGAAGCAGAACTCGAAGCTCGTCATGCGAGTTTGTTTCAATCGTCGCATCGCTTGGAAGACCTCGAGCGGCGCGAAGCGGAACTCGAACAGCAACAGACCCAGTTGCATGACGAACAAGCCCGCTTGACCCAGTGGCAAAGCACTCTGGAGCAACGCCAGCACGAACTCGACCAGCGAACGCAGGAATTGGAACAGCGTTACACGCAAATGCGCTTCGATGCCGAGGAACTCGAACTGCAAGTGCGTC
>CALEEC010000075.1 GCA_937949245.1 uncultured Gemmataceae bacterium
GGTCTGCACGGCATCTCCGTTGCTGAGCAAGCCAAGCCCGATTTGCTGAGCAACCGCTGCCAGAAGAATGAAGCCTGCGGCATCGCTTACTGGGGTTCCGCCGCAGGCACGGCCCGCGACAATGTCTGCAACAACAACGTAAACTACGGCATTTCTGTGAATGAGCAGGCCAAACCTCAGTTGGAGAACAATCGCTGCGAACAAAATGGAAAAGGACCAACTTACACAGGATGCATGGTGTTCTTTCTGATCCTGCTGATATTGTGTTTCTTGGGCTGTCGTTGAAGGCTTGGAGGATCTGAGGCGTGGCATTGGGGGGACGGACGGAGAGGCAAGCAACTGGGAAATGCTCCAGTTCCCCCTCACCAGCGTCGAAATCATCCCCACTTCGGAACGCTGCTCTCAAAGGCAATGGGCGTTAGCCCGCCGTACTTGGCATCCCAACGTGCCGTGCTTCGCGTCCCGACGTCTGCTGGCAGAGCAATTGTCCCCAAGACCTAGCGGATAGTGACCGGGATAACAAAACAAGATGTGACGGTTCTCCCCCATTCATGTCGTCGCTCGGAACGAAAGGGGGAAGTTCCCGTTTTTCCGCACCAAGGCATGTATCCGGTGACATGCCCGGGTGGTATAATGCCTTTGCGACAACGCTACCTACCTCGGAGCGATCGTCGCGGGAACCAGTCGAGGACGCGAGAGTTCGGGAAGGAAACCCATGAATCTTCTAGTGACCGGTTGTGCGGGATTTATCGGCTCGCATCTGTGCGAAACGCTGTTACGGGCCGGTCATACTGTCGTGGGAATCGATTCCTTCGTGCCCTATTATCCCGAAACCTACAAACGGGCCAATCTACGCGGTTTGCTGGAACATCCGCAGTTTCGCTTTGTGCAAGCCGACCTGCGAACCGACCCGCTCGAACCGCTGGTACGCGACATTGAAGGAATCTATCACTTAGCCGCCATGCCGGGGTTGGTGAAAAGTTGGACCGACTTCGACGGCTACTGGACCTGCAACGTCCTAGCCACACAACGCCTGCTCGAAGCAGTACGCACGTCGAAGACGCTGAAACGATTCCTCTATGGCTCCACATCGTCGGTGTACGGCAAATACGCCTCGGGAGATGAGACGCTTCCCACCCGGCCGGTGTCACCTTATGGAGTGACCAAACTCGCGGGGGAGCATCTCTGCCGTGCCCATGCGGAAAACTTCGGCTTGCCGTTGATCGTCGTGCGTTTCTTCTCGGTGTACGGTCCTCGGCAACGGCCGGATATGGCGTATCACAAGTTCATCCGGGCCTTACTCCGCGACGAACCGATCACGCTATGCGGCGACGGGCATCAGATGCGGGGCAACACCTACATTGATGATTGCGTCGAAGCGACCCTGCAAGCGATGGAAGGGCCCATCGGCGAGACGTTCAACATCGGCGGAGCCGACCCGGTGTCGGTGTGGGACGTGCTCCACAAACTCGAAGCCATCGCCGGCAGGAAGTTCCGCATCCTTCGCGAACCAGAACGCCCCGGCGATCAACGTCAAACCTTTGCCGACACGGGGAAACTGACCCGGCACCGCGGTTGGAAACCGAAAGTCGGCATCGATGAAGGCTTGGCTCGACAGTGGGAATGGCAGAAGACCCTTCCGCTTTAAATCACGAAATTCTTCCCTTTCCTTCGCCCAATCGCATGATACTGGGACATTAAATCACAGAAAAATTTTTGTCCCGCGTATGAGAACTTGGGTGCGATCAGCGAGTTAAATTATAAAACAGAAGATCTCCTGATCGAACCCAATTCCTTGCCTGCCGTCCACTGAGAGGACACTACCTATGCCCTCTGCTGTTCGATTGTCTGCAGTACTAGCCGCCGGTTGGCTGTGGCTGGGTGCGCTGACCACCGCGCTTGCCGAGATTACGTTGCCGAGCGGCGAAAAGCTCGAGACCATCGACTTTGAACGCCATGTGATGGGGTTGTTCAGCAAGACCGGTTGCAACAATGGCTCGTGTCACGGGTCGTTTCAAGGGAAAAACGGTTTCCGGTTGTCGCTATTCGGTTACGAACCAGAGAAAGACTTTGCCGCAATCACGCGGGAATCGCTGGGTCGGCGGTTGGATCGTGTTCATCCCGAAGCGAGCTTGCTGCTGCAAAAGGGAGCCGGGCTGGTTCGGCACGAAGGCGGCGCTCGCTTTGGCCGCGACTCGTGGCAGTATCAGGTTTTCCGGGAATGGATTCGTCAAGGGGCAGTGTGGACCCAAGGTTCCGGCGAAGTGGTAGAATTGAAACTTTCGGTGCCAGAATACGTCCGCTGCGATCAGGGACAAACGCTGCAACTGACGGTGCGAGCGAAGTTTAGCGACGGCAGCGAAGAAGCGGTCACCGCGTTCTGCGATTATCGCGTTGCCGATGATGCGATCGCGACGGTGTCGCCTTCCGGGGTCGTCTCGGCATTGCGGCCGGGAGACACCGGCTTGGCGGTCCTCTATCGCGGTCAGGTACGCGCCGTCCGCATCTTGGTGCCTACACCGACGCCACCGGGATTCGTCTATCCGAAGGTACCCGAGGTCAACTTCGTCGATCGCGAAGTATTCGCGAAACTCCGCTTGCTCAACATGGTGCCTTCGGAGTTGTCCAGCGACACCGAGTTTCTCCGGCGGGTGACGATCGATACCATCGGCACGCTACCGACTCCCGAAGAAATCCGCGCGTTTGTGCAAGATTCCCGCCCTGACAAACGCGAACGGAAGATCGATGAATTGCTCCGCCATCCGGCCCACGCAGCCCTTTGGGCGACCAAGTTTTCCGACATCACTGGCAACAACACCAATGCCTTGGAACAACCGCAAGCGCTGCAAGTCCGGCGCTCGCAAGCCTGGCACGATTGGTTCAAAGCGCGGATCGCTGCTAATGTGCCTTACGACCAGATCGTGCATGATGTCCTTTGTGCCACTAGTCGCGATGGCATGTCGCCGGAACAATGGATTCAGGTGACTAATCAGATCGATGACGAACTATCCAAGGGCTACAGCGACAGCTACCCGAAGAAAAAGACGCTCGACCTATTCTGGCGACGCCAACAAAACGTGCCGATCGAACAATGGGGCGAAAAGGTAGCGGCAGCGTTCCTCGGAGTTCGCCTCGAATGCGCTCAATGCCATAAGCACCCGACCGATCGTTGGACGCAAGCCGATTATCGCGCCTTCGCCAACCTGTTCGCCCAAGTTGCCGTGGGACAATCCCCCGAAGCCCGCAAGGTGATCAATGAAGAAAACGCGGAACGCAAGAAGAAACTTGACCCGAAGAAAAACGCGAACCAGCAGAATATACCGATCGTTCGCGAATTGTATCTGACGGCCAATCCTAAGACCTTGCCGCATCCCGAGACTAACAAACCCCTTCCGCCCCGAGCTTTGGGCGGCCCGGTACTGCCGTTACGCGGTGACAAAGATGTCCGCGAAGAGTTGTTCCAATGGATGCGTCAACCGGACAATCCTTTCTTCGCCCGCAGTTTTGTCAATCGCGTGTGGGCGCACTACTTTGGCATCGGTTTAGTCGATCCGGTCGACGATTTCTCCCAAGCCAACCCGCCCAGCAATGCTCGCTTGCTCGACGCGCTAGCCAAATCGTTTATCGACAGCGGCTTCGACATTCGGCAACTGGAAAAAACGATCCTCCTGTCGCGCACCTACCAACTTAGTGCAACGCCCAACGACAGCAACCGCTTCGATCGCAACAACTACTCCCATGCCTACGTTCGGCCGATGATGGCGGAAGTGGTCGTCGATGTTCTCAATGCGGCCCTCGGTGTCGAAGAAAACTTCGATAGCGATGCTCCCGCAGGTCGACGGATGATCGACGTCGGTTCGAGCCGTCTGAACAACGCTAACCTTGCGTATGCGTTGCGGATTTTCGGTCGGCCCCCCCGCACGACGGCGTGCGATTGCGAACGCACCGCCGACCCGGCTTTGCCGCAAACGCTGTTCCGTATGACCGATCCGTACCTGTTGGCCAAATTCCGCTTGGCCAACAACCGGATCAACACGCTGGCCAAGAGCAAAAAACCGCTCGAAGAAGCTTTGGAAGAATTATTCCTCGCGACCCTCAGTCGTTTGCCCAACGACCACGAACGCCAGGCTTTCCGCGACCACGCGAAGTCCGAAACCAATCGCGTTACCCTGCTGACCGATACGATGTGGGCCCTGATCAACACACGCGAATTTATCCTGAACCATTAATTCCATCCCCCTGACTCCTGAAAGGAGAGCCAACCCATGAGCGACCGCTTGCGCACTGATTGCGAAGGCGTGCATCGTCGAGATTTCCTGAAGATCGGCTCGGCCGGTCTGCTGGGGCTGACGCTGCCGGAACTGCTGCGCTACGAAGCCAAAGCCAAAGCAGAGGGCAGCAAAATTCGCGCTCAAGCCAAGAGCGTGATCTTGGTCTGGCTCGCTGGTGGCCCGGCGACTATCGACATGTGGGACAACAAACCCAACGCCCCTGAGGGGATTCGCGGCGAATTCCGCTCGATTCCGACCAACGTACCGGGAATCGAATGGGCGGAACATCTGCCTAAAATGGCCCAAGTCGCGGACAAAATTGCTGTGGTGCGTTCGCTGCATCACACCATCCCGTCGCATCAACCGGCAACCGTATTCATGACCACGGGCAACAAACCCACGGCCGCGTTGCAATATCCGTCGCTGGGTTCGTTGGCGGCCAAATTATTGCCCGTGGAAAAGGGGGTTCCACCTTATGTCTCGTTCACCGACCTGCGTGGCGGTACTGCCGGCGGAGCAGGTTATTTGGGGACCGGCTACAACCCGTTCTTCGTCGAAGGTGCGGGCAATCCGCGGGCCAAAGCGGGAACCATGTCCTTGCGTGTCCGCGGCATCTCGTTACCGGCCGAAATGTCCCTCGATGCCCTCGACAAACGCGATAAACTGCTGCGGAGCTTCGACGAAGGTTTCCGTCATCTGGACCGCTCTACCGATCTGGTCGAAGGGTTGGATACCTTCCATCAGCAAGCCCTGGACATCTTGCGTTCGGACAAGACCAAGAACGCCTTCGACCTGAGCAAAGAGCCGGCCAAATTGCGCGAAGCCTACGGCTTGGACGCCTTCGGACAAGGAGCGTTGGCCGCCCGCCGTTTGATCGAAGCCGGCGTTCGCTTCACGACCATCTCGACAGGGAGTTGGGATACGCACCAAAACAATTTCAAGAGCCTCAAAGAACGGCTCTTGCCGCAACTGGATCAGACGCTGTCGGCCTTGATCCGGGATCTGAGCGATCGCGGCATGTTGGATTCGACAATCGTGATGTGTGCCGGGGAATTTGGCCGTACTCCCAAGATCAACAAGAACGCCGGCCGCGACCACTGGGCCCGCTCGATGGCCTGCGTCGTGGCCGGTGGTGGTCTGAAGCGTGGCTACGTCCATGGCTCGACCGACGCTTCGGGGATGGCTCCCAACTCCGACCCGGTCACCCCTGACGACTTGGCCGCGACCATCTTCCACCAACTGGGCATCGAACCGACCACCGAACTGCAAACCCTCACCGGACGCCCCATCCAGTTGTTCCGCGAAGGCCGAGTCATCGAGAAACTGATCGGCTAATGCACCTCACCTGCCCCGTTCCGACGTGACCAAGGGCGATATCCCCCGGGTTCTTCGCATCGCCCAGCGAAGAACTCGGACGATCGATGCCTCCGCCGGAATTTTCGTGGGTGGATGTTCGACGTTGACTGGGAGCATGTCTATTAATCAGACAGAGAATCGCTGACAGGAATCGGCGATGCCCAGATTCAACCACCCACGAGGATTCCTCGCGTGCAATATCCTTTGGATGAATGCAAATTGGTGTATCGGGTGCTGCACCGTAATTTGACGCAGTTTCCCGAACTGATCGACACCCAATTTTTGGAAGATCTGCAACGGCAACTGCAACTCCGTGCTCAGGCGGAAGGCGTCGACATCAGCGATCATGGCGCGTGGGACGCTTGGTTGGGTAACGAAGTGGTCGCTTGCTCGACCCGAGTCGCCCATCGGCGGGTGCTGGAATAGAATAAGAGGAAATCGTTCCGATTTCCTCCGAAAGGACAACGCATGTCGTTTGCTTGTGAATTGGCCGCAGCGCGTCGAGCGGCCGAACTCGCCTCGGAACTCATTCGCCGCGAATATCGCACTTTTGAGAAGATCGACAACCCCGACATCAGCATTTCCACGCACGTCGATCGCGCATCGCAAGAGGTGATCTTGCAACTGCTGCATACCGAGTTTCCTGAAGACGCTCTGTGTGCCGAGGAAGCAACGCCGTTGCTGGAGCAAGTTCCCTCGACCGGGCGACGGGTTTGGGTCGTCGATCCGATCGACGGCACGCGGGGGTTCGTCAAGAAGATCGGCCAGTTTTCGGTGATGATCGCCTTGGTCGTCGATGGTCAACCGGTAGTCGGCGTGGTCGCGGAGCCGGCTAAAGAACGGCTGACCTATGCCAGTATGGGCGAAGGCTGTTGGGTGATTCACGGCCAAGCTGCGCCGCAACGCTGTCAGGTTTCGATGACGCAACCAGAAGACGGCCTGACGCTGATTCGCTCCCACAGCAAAGACGCAGCGCGTCCCGATGCGATTCATCGCGCGTTGCAGCCCCAGAAATTGCTCACCACCTACTCGGGAGGCGTCAAGTTAGCGATGGTCGCTCGCGGCGAGGGGGACGTTTATGTCAACGATTACTCCCACTTCGCCGACTGGGACATCGCGGCCGGGCACATCCTGGTGACCGAAGCGGGCGGGAAAGTGACGACCTTACGCGGCGGTCCCGTGCAATATCTGCGTCCGGGGCATCGGCAAACGGAAGGTCTGCTCGCTTCCAATGGCCGGGTGCATGACGCTGTGGTGGCCAAACTAGGCTCAGTAGTCGGCTGAGGATCGTCGGCCCAGT
>CALEEC010000076.1 GCA_937949245.1 uncultured Gemmataceae bacterium
GGGACAAGCATAACCACGGCCGATTGCGACAGTTGATCGACGCGATCAATCAAGATGGGTTGTCTGATGCCACGCGGGATAAGGAAACCAATGCCACGCGGGATAGGGAAACCGATATCCCTGGGGATAAAGGGACCGATGCCACGGGGAATGGCTCAGCCGACGTTCCAGCGCGATAAGTTGCCCAAGACTCCTCGGGATAGGGAGCCAATGTCTTGCATCGGGCTAGTGAGGGAATATCTGTTGGGATAGCTTAGCCGATGTTCCGGCGAGCAGCTCGGCCAAGGTCCAGCCCTTGGGGACAAGCAACGTAACGTCCTGACGGAGACTCCTGCGGCGTCGCCCAGTCACCGTAGTTATCAACCGTCAGGACGCCCATTTTATAGGTCGATCTCCTTCCTGGTACAATCCCAAATTGGCCAAAAAACTGACTTTTGTTTCTCTTCCCTGCATACGATTGGAGCTGTTCCCTTGGGGACGAATTTCCTACATTGAAGGATGGCAGAAGGAAAGGGAGTCTTCAGCTTAACCTACTACATACTGAGGAATTCTCCGATGCTTCGCATGCTGCTCACCAGTGGGATGATGCTGATCGGGGCCACGACCGCGATGGCGCACTTTGTGTTCCTCGTGCCCGAGGCGGCCGATCCGTCGAAAGTCAAGGCCATCTTCTCCGATAGCCTGAAACCGGATGATCGAGTAGACATTACCAAGATCGAAGCGACCCAGCTCCAAATGATCGACGCCACGGGCAAAGTCAGCAAACTGAAATGGACGCTCGACAAAGCCGGAGCGTGCTACAAGATCGAAATCCCCGGCTCCGGTGTTCGCACCGTCTTCGGCACCACGGAATACGGCGTGCTGCAACGGGGCAACGCGAAACCCTTTCGCCTGATCTATCACTCCAAAGCAATCATGGGCGGCTTACCCACGGGCCAGCAAGCCACGCAAGGCGTCGGTGCGCCGTTGGAGGTTGTGCCGATCGTGGTCAACGGCAAGTTGCAGTTCCAAGCCTTGTGGCAAGGCAAACCGTTGGCCAAAGCGGAATTTACAGTTATGGTGCCCGAGGAAGTCGAGTCGGTCAAACTGGTGGCCGACGATCAGGGGTTGACCAAAGGCTTCGAGAAAGCCGGCACCTATGGCGTGTACGTTCGCCTGTTGCAAAACGTCTCAGGGGAATTTCAAGACAAGAAATACGAAGAGATCCGCCAATACGCGACATTGGTGTTCACCTACACCCCTGGCAGTGCCAGCAAGTGATCGTGCGTGGACATACCGAACCGCAATGGTTTAGGGCGACCGTTGAATCCCCCGACGACGCGCGTCGTCAGCTTCTAGCATCCTGCCGACACATCAAGAGCCGCCAACGCCAGTTGGCGGGTTTCGACATTCCCCCACGATGCGCTCGTCGGCACATCGTGCTGTGCATTAGGTTTCGCTCTTCGTCGGAATCCCTAGTAGCTCGATCTTGCGGTAGAGCGAACTGAGGCCGATGTTGAGGCGTCGAGCGGCTTCTTTCTTGTCGGGCGTTTGTCGTAAGATGCGTTCGATGTGCATGCGCTCGAAACGCTCGACGGCGACGCTCAGATCGTCGATCAAGAATGGGTCGTTCTGCTGCGGGCACAGATCGGGGGGCAAATCTTCGGGAGTGATCAACGGCCCCTCCCCGAGGATGACGGCGCGTTGGATCGCATTGTCCAGTTCGCGGATGTTGCCACGCCAGGAGTGCGACAGCAACAATTGCATCGCCTCATGAGTGACCCCGTTGATTGACTTGCCTAACGCTCGGGCGTGCTTGGCGATGCAGAAATCGACCAGTTCGGGAATGTCTTCGCGTCGATCTCGTAGCGGCGGCAGCCGGAAGGTGACCACGCTAAAGCGATAAAACAAATCTTCGCGGAACCGGCCGGCCTCCACTTCCTTGGCAAGATCCTTATTCGTGGCTGCGATGATGCGGGCTTCGACCTGGATCGGTTCGTCGGCCCCCACCGGGAGGATCTCTTTCTGCTCGATGGCCCGCAGCAGTTTGGCTTGCACCGCCAGCGACATTTCGGCAATTTCATCGAGAAACACCGTGCCCGCGCCGGCATGCACGAAGACCCCGGCCGAGTCGCGATCGGCACCGGTGAACGCCCCTTTGCGATGGCCAAACAGTTGGTTTTCCAACATCTCGTGCGGAATCGCAGCGCAATTGACCGCGATAAACCGCGTCTCGTAGCCGCGGGCTTCGTTGGACAGTCGATGAATCTCCCGAGCGAGCAACTCTTTGCCGGTGCCGCTTTCGCCCAACATCAAGACGGTCGAACGCGTCGGCGCGACTTTACGCACTAGGTCGTAGAGTTTCCGCATCTGGGGACTACGCCCCACGACGGCGTCTTGGGGTTGCGTGCGGTTCAGTTCACGGCGTAGCCATTGATTTTCTTGCCGCAAATCCCGCAGGGCCAGCAGACGGCGAATCTTGTTCGACACTTCGTCGAGCAAGATCGGCTTCATGAGGTAGTCTTGCGCCCCTTTTTGGAAGGCTTCGACCGCGTTTTCGACGGTGGCATACGCGGTGATCAGCAGAACGAACGTCTCGGGGTTGATCTGTAACAGGTGCTGCAGCACTTCGATGCCGTCCATCCCCGGAAGGTTGACATCGCATAGAGCGACATCGAAGCGTTTGCGACCAGCCAACTCGACGGCCGCTTCGCCGTCGGCCACGACTTCGACGGCAAAGCCTTCCTGATGCAGATACTCCGCGAGGGTAGCCCGGATGATCGGCTCATCATCGATAATTAAGATTTGCGCCCTAGGTGTCGGTGGTCGCGTCGCCATAAACAAAGGCGCTCCCCTTCGTACGATGTCCTTGGACCGAGGTTGTCTCCAACGATCACGGCCACCAAGCAACCGAGGCGTTCTCGTCGCTACGATGCCAACGAGTCGGCACTAGGCAAGCGGATGCGGAAGATGGTCCCACGCTGGGGCTGCGATTCAAATTCCACGGTCCCGCCGTGTTCCTGAACGATCTTGGCCGTGACGAACAGCCCTAACCCCGTGCCGGTCTTTTTGGTCGTGAAATACGGTTGAAACAGTCGCGGTTGATGTTCCGGCGGAATGCCCATGCCGTCGTCTTGCACCGACAGCAGCACACCGGCAGGGTCGCGTTGAGCCGCGATAACAATTGTACCGTTCTTCTGCGTCGCGTCGATCGCGTTGAGGATTAGATTGAACATCACCTGCACCAACTGATCGCGTTTGCCCCACAGCGGGGGCAGTTCGGGCGGCACCTCGGCGCGGATGGTTCGGCTTTTGGTCCCTTTGTAGTATTTGGCAATGTTCAGGGCTTCCTCCACGATTTCGTGAACACGAAAACGCGTGCGTTCCGAGTTGGCCGGCCGACTGAATTGGATCAGTTCGCGTAAGATGCCCTGAATACGACGTAGTTGACCGGCAAGGAGGTGCAGGCGTTCGCGGGTGTAGTCGTCGCTGTCACGGCGTTCGAGCATTTGCACCAACGACGAAATCGATGCCAGCGGATTGCCCACCTCATGAGCGATCCCCGCGGCCAACAGTCCGAAGGCGGCCATCTTTTCCTGGTGCAGCATCTGGGCTTGCGTCTCTTGCAATTGTCGCGTCCGCTCCTCGATGCGTGCCTCCAACAACGCCTGATTTTCACGTAACGCGCGGTTCAACTCTTCTAACTGTTCGCCGGCTTGCCGAATTAACCGCGACAACGCCCCCGCGGCACCAGTCACCCAAGCCAAAATCAACAGCATCAGCAGCCAGCGAAACGGTTCCCGTTGCTCCGCGGGCAAAGCCAAGTACAAGACGGAATAACTGATACAGTCCAGCCCGCAGGTCAGGTAGGTGATCCGCAGCGGATGGCGAATGGCACAACAGATCAGCGACAACAGGTAGTAGAAGCGAAACACACTATCGAGGCCGCCGTCGTAGTAGCACAACAGGCCGATGAAGATCGCTTCTAGCAGCGAAATGGCAAGCGGATACCCCCCGAGAAAAACGCGACCGCGATAGCTGTACCAGGTGTCGAGGAGGGTATACACGCCCCCCAGGGCAAGAATCGCGTTCAGCGGGAGCGTCGCTTCAGCATGCGAGACAAGATGAACGTACAGCCAACCGACGATCAAGCCGAACCAGCGAATTTTGACCGCGACCGCCTCGGCTTCGAGATCCCAAGGCGACGCGGTGGCAGCAGAAGCAAGGGCCATGTTAATGGAGTGTCTGCGATTCTCGGATGCCCCATTTTCCACTTTCAACCAACCCCCGATCCCCCGCTCGAGCGGCGAACTTCCGGCGACTCACGTCTGCCGGCTCGCCTGGAGCCGACGACGCTAGTCGTCGGGTCGAATCTAGGGCGGAAGGTTCCCACCTCTCTGAGCGGCGAGCGTCAGCACTCCATATCCGTAGTCAATACCTCCGGCGACTCACGTCTGCCGGCTCGCCTAGAGCCGACGACGCTAGTCGTCGGGTGTTT
>CALEEC010000077.1 GCA_937949245.1 uncultured Gemmataceae bacterium
GGATTCACTTGCGGCGCTTCTGTTGATACTGCTGGGGCTGCCCTTTCTGGGGGGACTTGTCCTATTGATTTCGCGATGCCCGCTGCGATGGGCCAGAATCTCCGCATTGGTGCTAGCAGGTGTTCAGTTGGCGATCACTGTCGGGATCGTCGCAGCAGCCGTACCGATCCTGCAAGAGAAAAGCGAGTTCTTCCGCAAGTATCGTCCGCAGTCGGTAGTGGACGAAGTACCAGTGATGAATCCGATTGCGGTACCGGGAGCCATCCGTGTGCCTAATCTGATTGCTCGGGCGGATGCCCCGGTTCCCCCTCTGCCGCAGTCGGGACCAGGAGGAACGATGGTTCCTCCTCCTCCCCCAAAAACGGTGGAAGTCACTCGTACCTCGATCGAATTGCTCCCCTTGTCATCGCGTCTGGCCGCCTCCGACAATCGAGCCACGCCAACGGGGATTCGCTTCTTTTTGGGACTGGATGGCATCAATCTCTGGCTGGTGGCTTTGTCTAGTGTCATCCTGTTGCCCGTGGTTTTGATCTCGTGGAATCACATTCAAGAGCGTGCCGCTGAATTTTATGGCTGGCTCTTCATTCTGAATGCGGCTGTGGTTGGGGTATTCCTGGCTATGGATGCCATCCTGTTTTATGTGTTTTTTGAACTCACCTTGATCCCCATGTTCTTCCTGATCGGCATCTGGGGGACCGGATCGCTGCGCCGCGAGGCAGCCCGTAAATTCTTCCTGTACACTCTCAGCGGCAGCCTGATTTCGCTGTTGGGGATTTTGGGAGTCGTCCTCGTCTGTTATGACCGAACCGGCATATTGACATTCTCTATCCCCGATTTAGCCGAGATTGTACGGCAGCAAACGGTATCGCTTCGCGGGGATGCGCTGCAATGGTGGCTGGATGCACAGACCATACTCTTTCTGACGCTAGTGGCCGGCTTCGCGGTGAAGATCCCCCTGATCCCTCTGCATTCTTGGTTGCCGATTACTTATTCGGAAGCACCGATTGGTGTTACGATGATGTTGTCGGCACTCCTTGCGAAGATGGGAACTTACGGGTTGGTTCGTCTCTGCTTACCGTTGACCCCGGATGCGGTACTGTCGATGGGCTTGCCTCTATTGGGAATTTTGGCTGCGATAGGCATTATCTACGGCTCACTTTGTGCCTACGCGCAAAAAGACCTGAAACGCATGATCGCTTACTCCTCCGTAGCCCACTTGGGCTTCTGTGTTCTCGGCTTGTTGGCCTTTAACGCGGAAGGGATCGCCGGAGGGGTCTTGCACATGGTGAACCACGGCTTGTCCACGGGGGCACTATTTTTGCTCGTCGGTTTGCTGGCGGAGCGTTATACCTCGCAGCAGATCGCGGACAACAGTGGAATATGGAACAGACTCCCGGTCCTCACGTTTTTCATGATGATGATGTGTCTGGCGAGTGTCGGCTTACCTGGACTCAACAATTTTGTCAGCGAAATGTTGATGCTGGGAGCTTTGTGCAACTTGCGTTCTCCCTCCGTCTCGGGGTATCTCTTCGCTGCAGTGGCCGCGTTTGGCATTTTTCTCAGTGCGTGGTATTTGCTCACCATGTTGCAGAGGATGTTTTTCGGGCCTCTGAAGGAATCGGCACCGAAAGTCAGCGACGAGCCTATTCAGGATTTGAATGGCCGCGAACTAGCGGCGATCGCTCCATTGGCGGCACTCTGCCTATTTCTGGGGCTGTTTCCGCAGTTTCTAATGGATTCGATGCAACGGGATGTTCAATCCATCGCTCAAGTGGCTGAGGAAGCCCGACAACGTGCAGGTGTCCAGCAGCAGACCATCGTTGTCGCACAGAAACCTTGAAATATGCTGCGTTCTTCGTGGATGCGACTGGATCTCTTCCTCTGAAGGAGCCTGCCGAAGTGAATACGGCGATTCAATCGATTCACTCGACTTTGACCGGAGTGTTCGAGCTGGTCATTCCCGAAATCGTCCTCATTGCCACGGCTTTGATCTTGTTTATGCTGGGCACTTTCCGTGCCGGGAGCAAGGTTTCAGGGATTCTGGCTTTAGCTGGATTGGGAGGGGCCTTGTTCTCTCAATCGATGGCTCTTCCTCAGGCGACGAACGAACTGACGGTGAGTCCTATCATTGCCGACGAGCTTGCATTTTTCATCCGCACTTTGGCGGTGTGTGGGGGGATACTGTTGGTCTTCCTTTGCTGGGAGGAATCGCCGCGTCATACGCCTGAATATCTGGCTTGTATCCTCATCATCACAGCAGGACTCGCACTCGTGGGATTGGCCAATGAACTGACCATTCTGTTCCTGGCCTTCGAGCTGATTAGCATTCCAACCTATCTGATGCTCTACTTAGCTCGCTCCGATACCGAAGCTCAAGAAGCTACCTTGAAATACTTCATGCTGAGCATTTTATCATCCGCTTTGATGCTCTTTGGGTTTTCCTATTTGTATGGCATCACAGGCTCGATGAACATTCCCGCCATCTTGCAGATTCTTCCCCTAGTGGGACCTACGTCGATGGGGAATCTGGAGATCGTAGCGGCGATCATGATCTTAGCGGGCATCGGCTTCAAGATCACGGCAGTTCCCTTTCACTTTTACGCTCCCGATGTTTATCAAGGTGGCCCTGCAGGCACCGTGGCCATGCTTGCCTTCGTGCCCAAGGTCGCGGGATTTGTCGCCTTGATGCGGATTTTCGGGGGCGTGGGAATGATTCCTGCAGGAGTAGATGGCAAGGTCGTCTTCAGCGATGAGGTGCCGTTGGTTCTTTTCATGCTCGCGTTGCTGACCATGACGACAGGGAATGTGTTGGCGCTGTGGCAGACCAATGTCCGTCGGCTGTTGGCCTACTCGAGCGTTGCCCATGCAGGCTATATGTTGATTGGAGTGGCGGTCTTGACCAGTCGACCGGATCTCTTGGGGGACAGCCTCAGCGCCAAGACAGCTCAAGCGGTATCGGGACCGTCGGGAATTCTCTTTTATTTGGTTGCTTACGGTGCGATGACTTTGGGCGCGTTTGCCGTTCTGGCCTACCTCGGCACCGCGGAAAAACCCATCGAGACGTTGGAAGATTTTGCCGGCTTAGCCAAGACCTATCCCTTGCTGGCGGCTCACATGATTTTGTTTCTCTTGAGCATGATCGGCCTACCACTGACGGCCGGTTTCATCGGCAAATTCTTGGTGTTTGCCTCGGCTATTGCGGCACCAGATTCGGCGATGCAATATTACCTCCAACTGCTGGTGCTGTTCGGGGCGATCAACGCAGCCATCGGAGCCTACTACTATCTTCAGTGGATCGGCGTTATGGTTCTTCGGGAAGGCATTCGCGAAATTAAGGTGATTCACTCCGTTCCTATCTACTCGGTGATCCTAGCCTGCGGTTTTCTGACGCTCTTATTGGGAATTTATCCCAAACTGCTGATGCAATCGATTCAGGTGGCGTTGAGTGGTCAGTAATTCGATTGCGAGAAATGA
>CALEEC010000078.1 GCA_937949245.1 uncultured Gemmataceae bacterium
GGCTGCGGCAGCGGGAACGCCAATTGATGCAACAGCACCGCCTATGCTGGGCGGGCTGCTTAGCACAATGGCGACGGTGGTACGAACGTGCGGGGGGAGATCCGCTGACCCCTTTCAACATTGAATGGGAGTTTCGCCGCGGTTTCATCGAGTGTGTCACGGCAGAGGCACCGTTGATTTTGCACTTGGCCGAACCGATGTTCGAGGAACACCCCATCCTTGAACTGCGGATTCGTCAGATACGCGGCGATCTTGAACAGACTCGCGCTTTGGCTCGACTGACGCAACTGAATCGGATCGAAGTGCTGCGGTTTCTGCCGGCGTTGTTCGGCGAAAATGGTCTGTCCGACGCGGGACTACGAATCCTGCTCGAATCGGGGACCACCCAGCAATTACGTGTCCTCGACCTGGAACGACAACGGCTCAGCAATGCTGCCATCCACGAACTGATTCAGTGCCAGCACCTTCCCAACTTGACCACGCTGCGACTGGGGCACAATCGCCTGAACATCGATTGGCACCCAGGCATCGATGCCGAGGGAATCGCTTGGTTGACCGAATCGAAATTGTTTGCGAGATTGACGCATCTCGACCTGGAGAGCCTGGAACTTGGCCTAGAAGGTGCCGAGGCACTGGCCCACAGCAGAAGCGATCACGGTTTGCATTGGCTCAACCTGCACCGTTGCGGTCTGGGAAGTGCCGGGGTGCGCATGCTGGCTGCTTCGCCGAATTTGGCTCCGATTCAACAACTCGATCTTCGCGGCAATCGCATTGGCATTCGCGGTGCCCAGGCCATTGCGGCGGCCACCTTGTCGCAGTTGCGTCGCTTGGATCTTTCGAGCAATCGCGTGACCGATGCTGGCGTCAAAGTTCTGTGCGAGGCTGGCCACCTGACCGGCTTGCGCTCGCTGAGCTTACGCCGTAATCGCCTCAGCGACGAAGCCGCTCGTATGATTGCTCAGAATTCCGGCTTGTGCGGCTTGACCTGCCTGGATCTACGCGGCAACAGCATCCAACTCGATGGAATCGTCGCCCTGGCGGAGTGGAATCGTTGGAAGCAGTTGAAACTCCTCGATCTGCGGGATAATCCGATCACCTCTGCGGAAAAGGCGCAACTCCGGCAGCAATATGGTCGACGTTTCGGCAAATTCTGATGGTGTCGTGGGTGCCATTTCGAGGCGCAAGAGCCGACGACGCCAGTCGTCGGGTGGTTCCAATAGGAGCCGACGACGCCAGTCGTCGGGTGGTTTTTCAACCAGTCGTCGAGGCATTATCGAACACCCGCGGACTGGCGTCCGCGTCGTTCGAAAACCCGGGAGCCGACGACGCGAGTCGTCAGGTGTTCCAGCACCTCCGGTCACTAACGTTCCCGGCTCGCCAGGAGCCGACGACGCTAGTCGTCGGGGGGGCAACCAGTCGTCGAGTGCTATCAAGCCTCGTCTAGGTTTCAGCACCGATCAAGGATACTTCATGGCCACGCCTCCGGGACCGATCCATGGGCCAGGCGCTCGGCCGGTCGCTTGCATCGCGGTGATGGTCGCATCGATCGGACCACGCCATAATCCAGGGTGCAGTCGGACCTCGTATAGTCCCCAACACTCCGGCCCCTGCTGCCAGTTCCGCGAGTATTCGCTTTGGAATTGCAACTTCGGCTCGCCGAACGATTTCAACAGCGGCTCAAAGTAGCGTTTGGCCACCAATTGTACCGTGGGACCGGGAATCGTCGCATCATGCAGATAGGTCACATTGTGCAGTAACGGAGTGCCATCGGGCAGGTAATAGAGCATCCATGAAGCGTCCAGCGGATGCAGGTCGTTGAGAACGTAGATGCGTTCGCCGGCAGCGATGCGTTGGGCGACCTGCTGAGCAAAGACGCGATCCGCGGTATAGAAGTCGAGCACATACGTCTGGTAGGCTTGCGAAAAGCCATGACCTAGCAACAACGCCACGACCAATCCTACTGCAGCTCGCTGGGCCGAGGTTTGACAGCAAACCCACCACAGCACGAAACAGCATAACGGCCCCGCGATGAGCCACATCGGCCAATAAGGGAACAGGTGCGGCACTTTCGCATGAGCCACACCGAGGCCGGCAACGACGAGCAGAGCCGCCGTGCTCGGAATCCACCACACGGAATGCAGCCACATCGGGGCCGACTGATGCAACCAAGTCCAGGCCACGATCGCCCCGCGTGCCGCCAAGACCGCCCAAGGGGCCAAACCGTGCAACAGGTAGTGATGATGTTTGCCCTCGGGAATCGACAGAAAGCCGATCGCCCCCAGTGCCCAGCACACCAAGAAGCGTTCCGCCGAACGCGGCTGACGCCATGCTAGCGGCACCGCCTGAGCCAATCCCACGAAGGCCAGCAGCGTCCAGGGGAACAAGATCCAGGGGAGTTGGATGAGGTAATACGCGGTCGGTTCCCGCATGTAGCCCTGGTTCCATCGGCCCAGATAATCGGATGCCCACAGATCGACGACATCGGGCCGACGCCAGTACGCGATGGCCCCCCAGGTGCTTGCGACTACGACGAAAGCCAAGATGCCCCAGACCCACACATAGCGATAAAACGCCGCGACGCTCCGCTGCGACAGCAGATACAGCCCCACCGGCACGGCCACCAGGAACATGCCGAAGAACAGTCCCTTGGCCAGATTCGTCAGCCCGAGCAGGACGAAGAAGCCCCATACGCTCCACGAGCGGTTGCCCCACAAGTTCCAGCCAGAAGGCGTCGGTTCGGCAAACTCGGCGCGTGCAAAACAGTAGAGCGCCGAGGTGACGATGCCACACAGGAAAATATCGCACTCCGGCGCGATGGCGTAATTGAGGAACTCGCGGATCGTCGCCAAAGCGACCCCAGCGAGTAAGCCGACGTTCCGGCCGTACCAACGTGCGGCCAAAGAGGCTATGAGCAGAACGCATACCGACGCGGCCAAAGCGGAACTGAGCCGATACGCCCAGTCGGCATGGGGATCGCCGATCAGATACACCGGAATCGCGGTCAACCAATGGGGTAACGGCGGACGTTCCAACCAGACCCGACCGCCGTAATGCGGAATCCACCAATCGCCATCGCGCAACATTTCGCGGACATTGTGCGTATGCACCGTCTCATGAGTCGACAACGAACGATTCAGCACGATCGGCCAACCGAACAGCAACACACACAGAGCGATCAACCCCACGCGATCGCGTCTGGTAAGTGGAGTAGGCGAATCCATACGAACGACCTCCCCTGATGACTTCGGTCGGCAGATAGCTTTCGTGGATATCGATCGTCAAGGGAAGCTGACTTGAATCGCATGCTCGAATCGAAAAAAAACGCTTGCGGAAACTGGACGGCTTGGCAAATCGGCGCAACGCAGCGAAACTTTCGCAGGTTCACGTGGCTGGTGCGTCGTTCACGCTGTATCGGACAGTGCCAAGGTCCAAGCCATCTGGTGCGTCGTTCACGCCGTCTCGGACAATGCCAAGGCCAAAGCCATGCGACAACCGGCGAGGTATTCGCTGAGATCCACGAATTCTTGGACGGTGTGAATCTCGTTTTGCCCCGCACCAATGGTGACCGTGGGAATGCCGTGCCGTACCAGCCAGTTCGCGTCCAAGCCGCCGTTGGTCGTGCGAAGGATGGGGTCGCGTTCGATGCGGCGTGCCGCCGCGATGGCTCGTTGCACGACCGGTTCGTTCTCGGCCAAGCGGAAGGGATGATAATCCAACCGGGGGGTAAACTGCACCTTGGCCGTCTCGCCCAGATGATTGCGTACTTGCAACGCGGCCGACTCGAAAGCCGCTTGGTACGCTTGGGTAATTTCCGCAACGAAACTTGCGTCGTGACTCCGCGATTCGCCGCGAATTTTGACGAAATCGGTGACTACGTTGGTCGCTTCCCCCGCCGAGCGATCGTGAGCATCGCCGATCGAACCGACGTTGCTGGTTCCCTCCTTCCCCTCTTTGACCACTTTGCCGAACCAACCCTTGCGGAACACCTCGGCCAACGCCAAAGCCGCGACCATACTGGCCGAGATGCCGCGTTCGGGATGCACCCCTGCATGAGCCGCTTTGCCCGTGATTTCGACTTCCCAACGATCGGCCCCCACTGCTCCGATAATGATTTCCGAAGCACATCGGCCATCGACATTGAAGCCCATGACTGCCCCGCCCAAAGTCGCGGGATCGAGGTAGCGTGCCCCAAAGAGCCCGCTTTCCTCGCGGACCGTGAACAACAAAGTGATCGGCGGATGCGGCAGTTGCTGGCGAAACAGTTCTGCAATCAGCGTGACCAACACAGCACACCCCGTGCGATTGTCTCCCCCTAATGCCGTCGAAGTTGCCGAAACAATTCGGCCATCTTGCAGCAGCGGTTTCGCCCCGGCACATAGCGGAACGGTGTCCATGTGCGTCAGGAACAACAACCGTGGGGCCGTCGACACAGTGCCGGGAAGTTGCACGATCAGGTTGCCGCTCTGGGTGGGGAGGGGAATTCGTTGCTGTACCTGATCGAACTGAATTGCCTCAGCAGGCACGCCAATTTCCAACAAGGCTTGCCGCAGCGTTTGAGCAATTGCCGCTTCCTGACCGGTGATGCCTTCGACCGCGAGGAACCGCATGAGTCGAGCCACAGCGGCAGTTTCATCGAAGCTACCATTCCACGAATGGGTCATGCGATTCCCCCCAAGGGAAGTGAATACGGATACTTTCCCCATGCTTTGGGCAAGGGCGGAAGTCGTCCGTTTTTGCCCAGTCAGGGCAGTCCATGCAGACGTAGGTTACGGCTCAATATATGAATTTCGCCGAAGTCAGCGAATCCATCGAGTGGAAAGGTAGTTCATCGAGCGGATAGGTGGAACGTCGCTGACTTCGGCGTCGTCGCGGGGGCGGACAGCGCAGAGCGACGCCGGCATTGCTGATAGCCTGTCCAAAAAGCCCCGGTCGGCCTATCAATTGAGTCATGAGCAGAAAGCAGTATCCCTCG
>CALEEC010000079.1 GCA_937949245.1 uncultured Gemmataceae bacterium
GACGGTGATCGGCAAGGGATCTTTCCTCCTTCCGCCGATCCTACCGATCGCTGATGATCGATCGAACCAAGTACGGCACACCGCGGCGAGCGAGGCACCTATGCGAAGGGATCGACGCAATTTCTGGTTAGCTCGGATGGCGTTTTGGGCCGTCACGCTCTGGGTTACTTCCTGTAGTTCCGTGGCATTGGCACATAACGGAGTCAAGAAGCCCACTCCCTCCGCCCTGTATGATGTGGAAATCCGTTTCGAGATTCGCTACGACCGCGATCAACGCATTCGCGAATTTGACCGCATGCTTGCCCATCTCCGCAAGATCGGTTTCAAAGAAAGCGATCCCGACATCTTGGATGACTTGGCGCTCGATCCTAGCGCCGAAGACCTCTCGGGCACTCTCCCCGCTGGGAAGATCCCCGACTTGTTGCTTCAACCGTCGATCCAATGTGCGTTGGTAACTCCTGCAGGGTATGAAGTTCCCGACGATCCGCAAGTTCGGCTCAAGGTGAGTTTGAAACTTGCCACTGGGTTCGCTCTGCGGGAGCAGCGTCTCTTTTCGGAACAGACGGTCGAACATCTGCGAATCTTGGGATTTCAAGAGGCCATTGGTTACGATCATGAACAGTTTACCCGCTTGAAAGGAACCATCCCGTCGAATCATCTGCGACTGTTGTTGAAGGATCTTCGCGGGGAACCGTCCGGCTGGCTGGTGCCGGAGGTGCCGTATCATCGTCTACCGTCGCCTTTTTCCAAGGTACGTCCCATTCGATTGATCGAAGTGATTGTCGATCCGCAAGATGCGCCTCCCGCGTTAGCGGAACCGATTGGCCTGCCGCCGATTCCTGACGGTTTCCCCCATTTCCGCAAACTGGCCCCGGAAATTCGCCTGCTACTTGCCGATGCCGAAGCCAAGACCAAACCACTCCGCTTCGAGGTTTTGCTCAGCTACGTTCCGAACGACACCGATCGTACCTGGCGGACTGCGCTGCTCGACTTCGATCCCACTCTGAATCTGGAAGGGCGGATCGGCAACGTCGTCACGCTCTCCGCTCCCCAGGCGGGCCAAGCCGCAGACGTGGCTCAGTTGGAACAGGTTCTGACCGTCCGTCTGCCCCGCAGCGGGCTGCCCAGTTATCGTGCTGCGGACTATGTCATCCCCCCCAACAATCCAGTGCCGAAACCTGCCGAGCCGAAGGAAGAGAAGAAGGACGACAACAAATCGGACAGCACCAGCAAGTTGCGTCCGCGGCAATTGCTGGATACGTCGCGTTTCCGATTTACCTCGCACACGCAGTACGACCCCCGCAGTGATCCGCTGCCAGAGCCGAAGTTGGACGTGCTGTCCGCTACTCATCTCGATCAACTGCACCGCCGAGGTTTTGAGGGGGGGGGAGTTCGCATCGTAGTGATCGATTCCGATTTCCAAGGAGCGAGGGAATTGATCGGCAAAGAGTTCCCCAGCACCACGCTGTTGATCGACCTCACTGCAGAACGCAATGCTTCCGTTCTGCCGGAACCCTACCCCGAAAACAATCCCCGACGCGGCAACGGCACTCACTGCGCTTTGCTGCTCCGCAAGGTGGCTCCCTCGGCCCAACTCATCCTCGTGCGGGTGGACGCCAGTGCGTTGCATCATGTGATCTCCATAGCTGAGGCGATCCGCGGAGGGAGCGGGTTCACGGTCGGCTCACGCTTCCGACTCGATCGGTTGGAAGTCGAAGCCACGGAACTTTCGGTGCGTAAACAAGTCGCAGCCCAGGAGTATCAACAGGCTCTCAACGACTTTACGGCGGACGAGGTCGATGGCCGTGGGCCGCAAGTCTTGGCACGTCGCGAGAGAGCCAAGGCTGCCCTAGATCAGGTTCTCCGCGAGCAAGACGAACTGCGTCAACGCTTTGCTCGGTTGGAAGCACTTCGCCGGCAAGTCGAGTCGCTTCGCGGTGCCGACGTGGTGGTATGCAACTTGGCCTGGAATGCCGGCTATCCCCTGGACGGGGGCAGTCCTGCTTCTCGAACCCTCGACGAACTTTTCGGCAAAGAACTTCTGGCCTGGAGCGAAAATCAAAGCAAGAATCCATCCCCCGGCTTGCTGTGGTTGCAATCTGTGGGAGACTCACGCGGCCAGACGTGGACCGGCACGGTGATCGATCTCGACGGTAACGGTGTCCTGGAATTTGCCCCCCGCGAATTGCCGTTGCCCCCGGATCGCTGGTCGAAGGAACTCAATTTCTTGGGCTTTCAACCTCACGGCACCCGCAATGCGGAAGTAACCCTGCCGCCTGGAGCGCGTTTACGGATCACCATGCAATGGCGTGAGATTCATGACCCGGCGATCCCCGAAGATGCCTACCTTGAACCTCTGGTTCCCATCCGATTGCTGCTGCTGCGCCAACGTGATCCCAGCGGAACGAAAGTGGCTAACGATGAAATGGAATTGGTGATGGCGTCGGATGGCATCTCGTACCGCTTGCTATCCAGTTCGACTTCGGGGGTGTACGAACAAACGGTCGAGTGGACCGTCCCTGCGGAAGGGCGTTATGCCGTACGAATCGAAGCCCGGGTGCCACGCCAGCTCCGCCCTGCGGCGCGCACCATGCCCGCTTTGGAACGCGATTGGGAGTTGAAGGCCCGCTTGTTTGTTGAAGCGTTGGACAATTCGACGCGGAGTCGTGGCAGGCCGGTGTTTGCCGACTATGTATCTCGGGAGAGTGTAGTTCCCGTGCCTGCCGATGCCCGAGCGGTCATTGCCGTGGGGGCAGCGGATGCGACCAAGCGACCACGCTACTTCAGCCCCGTGGGAGGCGGCATGACCGCGGAACTGCATCACAAGCCGAACATCCTGATGTACGACCAGTTTCCGGGCATGGGGGCCAATGTCGGTCCTGCACGCGGAGCTGACATCTCGGCGACGATCGCCGCCGGCATTGCCGCGAGCTTACGCAGTGCCGGCATGTCGAACAAATACTTGCTGCCGAACCTGGAGATTCGCCCCGGTACGCTCTTGGAAATCCCGCCGTTGTATTTGCAGAAATTGCGTCCCCGGGAGTAACTTGCCTCGGTTGCCTCGGAATCCCCGCACTGCCAGCGGATTCTCTGTGCGGGATGACCTTCCGATTCGACTAGGAAGTCCTTGTCCTTGATTCGGACTTCCAGACCACTGGCTACCAAAGCAAACAGCAGCTCCGCATCTTGACGATTCGGGGCCGCTGTTTTAGCTTCAATTGTTGTAACCTCGGGGGCGACTCGCGCAACCGCAGCAACCCAGGGGCAATCATGGCTGGTCCGCGGTAGGAAGTAAATCCTGACCGCTGAGCAATGGATGTCACCTCGGGGATGAGTCAAGCTCCAAATTTCCCCAGTCGGCCGGCGTGTGCCATGGCCAACAACATCAAGTGCATGGCTTGGAATTGCCCCAGTCCGCCGCGAAGGCAAGCCGATTCGGTGAACTCGGTCACTGCATCGGTTCGGGCATTTTTGGCCCAAATCAGCGTCGGTACCGGGTGCCAACTGTGGCTCTTCATTTTACTGGGGGTGCTATGATCCCCGGTAACAATGACCACATCCGGCTTCAAAGCCATGATTTCCGGCACCGCTTCATCGAGTCGCTC
Organism: uncultured Gemmataceae bacterium; assembly: GCA_937949245.1. Lineage (GTDB taxonomy): Bacteria > Planctomycetota > Planctomycetia > Gemmatales > Gemmataceae > CALEEC01. The sequence continues at coordinate 3,606 of CALEEC010000079.1, forward strand.
GATCATCTGCACCTTCGCGGGGAAGTTTCCATCCTCCCCAGTGCTATCGGTGTACTTGTAGTGGAGGAAGAAGAAGTCGTACTTATCCCACACTTTGCGCAGGGTTACGATCTGATCGCTGAGGGACGATCCGGCATCCAGCACATCCATGCCGACGAGTCGGGCCAATCCCTTGTACATCGGGTAGACCGCGATCGCTGCAGCGCGCAAGCCATACACGTCCTGCATGCTAGCAATTTTCGGATGTCGAGCAAAACCGCGCAGGGTCACCTGATTGGTTGGAGCCTCGTCTTGCAAGACTTTCGCCGCCTGAGCGACAAATAGATTGACAAACTCGGCCGTGCGCTGGGAAGCGGCATCCGCGCCTTTGGCCGGCAACGGCGGCACGTTCAACGCCTGCGGGTCGGTATCGTTGACGCCATCGCCCAAATCATCGCCGCGGAAAACGACGACGAAGCGGTGTTCTCGAACCGGTTCGACAAAAATTTCCACCCCAGGAACTTGGATGGTCCGCAATTTATGGCACATGGCGACGCAGCGTTCGGTCGTCGGCCGACCTGCCCGGCGATCGGTGATCCGACCCGCGGCATCGACTGTACAAAAATTCCCACGAACCGCCACATCACGAGGGCCAACCTCGAAATTGATTCCCAAGGCTTCCAAAATTCCCCGGCCAATGCGATAGTGGAGCGGTTCGTAGCCAAACAAAGCGAGGTGCCCTGGCCCGCTGCCCGGAGTGATTCCGGGAAATACAGGAATGCTTAGCCCGGTCGTGCCTTCTTGGGCGAGCCGGTCTAAGTGAGGACGACGCGCCGTTTCTAGTTCGGTCTTGCCTCCGGGTTCCAGAGGTAGCCCGCCTAGTCCGTCGGCGACCAGTAGCACAATCTTGCTACCGGAATCTTCACGTAATTCGCGGATTAGGTCGTGAATGTTCATGAGGAAATAGTTTACTCCCCCCTATCTAGGACGTACAGTATCCATAATTGAATTTAGACCGTAATTCCCGGAAAGGTTAGATGCGAAAGGCAGTGCCGGCCAGACGCACCGATTCGGGAACTCTTGGCCCCAGACAGTGATGGTTCCCTCATGCAACTCCCAGACGAAAACATTGAGTACAATTACCAAAACCTGCTGATCCCGTTTTCAGAGGCTTGGACCCCTCTGACCGAATTGCAGTCGCAACATTATCTTTCTGCGGATCGACTCGAAGCAATGCGATCGCAATTGATGCAAGTACGCTCTCGGGTCGCCGCGGAACGCGAATTGCAGAACGTCCCCATCAAAGATCAGCCCTTGCAAGCGGGCTTCATCGATCTGCCCCAAAAGCTGCTGGATCAACACCGCCGCAAAAACGAAGCGAGCGAACTGGGCCGTATTCTTACCCTGTCGCAGCGTTTGCGGGATGAAGTGGATCGGGTGGTCGTGCTGGGCATTGGTGGTTCCTATTTGGGGGCACGGGCTTTGTTCGAGGCTTTGTGCCATACCTACCACAACGAGATGCCCCCGCGTTCGCGGATGGGCAAACCTCGGATCTACTTCGAGGGGAATAACCTCGACAACGACGCGCTGCAAGATTTGTTGGAACTGCTGGAAAATACTTGCGTCGATCCCGAATTGGCCGAGGAACGCTGGGGAGTCATCGTCATCAGCAAATCGGGCGGCACGATCGAAACAGCAGCCGCTTACCGCGTCTTCCGTACCGAAGCAGGAAAATACTACGGCACCCACTCGGAACGGTGCAAGAAACTCATCATCCCTATCACGGGGCCGACCGGTAAATTGCGTGCCTTGTGCAAGGCCGATGGATATGCCGATGAAGACATCCTGACGATCCCCGACGATGTCGGTGGCC
>CALEEC010000080.1 GCA_937949245.1 uncultured Gemmataceae bacterium
GGGTTTGCGTCTGTCGTGCCAGCGCCCGAATATGCCCTGGCACGACCGCACAAGGGTAGTCATCGGTGACGACCAACGCGGCTTCATCCGCCAGGCGTTTCATCCAACCGCGGCCATTGTCCGCAGGAGTGCCCACCCAAGGCCAATAGTTGATGCCTAACTGCTTGGCTTTGGCTCGATTGACCTGCATGCCATCGAGAAAAAAGCGATGAAGTCGCCTGTTGGCCCACGGATAATCAAAGCGTACCCCTTCAAAAACGACCAACGGCAAACGGAGCAACCCCGACCATTCTAAGGCAATGTCCAGCGAATGATTGCGGTCGAAACGTCGGTAGGCTTGCATCCAGTACAACACATACCGACCTTTGGGCTGAGGTTCTTTGCGTTCCGAAACCAACCGTATTCTCTGACGATTGTACTCTGATGGCATCGGTGCCTCGAACTGTGGCGCAGTTTTCGTTTACCCCATCCTCATGAATAGCATTCGCTCCTTCCTTCCGTCGAGTTTTTCGTCTTGCGTCGTGGGACTTGATCCGAATTCGCAGGCATTACTCTGCTGCACTCTCATGGAGAGGTAGGACACCGTCCTTGGAAAATCGCGCAACTGTGGGAAACATTTCAGGCTTTTCATCAAGAGTTTTTTGCAGCGCCATGATAGTGTGGTGCAGAAATAACACAGACGAGAACTCGTCATCCATCATCAAAGAGCGATCGGGATTGCGAACCTTCTGGATTCAACGCTTGGGACGACCTGCCTAACACCCGAAATGCCCGCGGAGTCGCCATTCGACCGCGGGGCGTGCGAACGATGAATTGTCCCCGCAATAAGTAAGGCTCGATTTCATCCGACAACGTGTCGGTGGGAAGATTCATGGTCGCGGCGATCGCTTCGACTCCCGTGGGACCACCTTCAAACACCCCCACCAAAGTTTCCAAATAACGGCGATCCTGCTTATCCAAACCATCTCGATCGACTTCGGCCATCTCCAAAGCTGCTTGGGCAATTTCTTTGGATATGTTGCCGTCCCCTTCACTAGCAGCGTAACTTCTTACCCACCACAATCTTGCGTTCGCGATTCGCGGTGTCCCACGACTACGTTGCGCTAGCTCCAAGGCAGCTTCGGGAGTGATGGTCGTTTTCAGTTTGATCGCATTGATCGAAATAATGGTGGCTAGGTCTTCCACACTGTAGAAATCCAAATGCTCATGGATGCGGAAACGATCGCGCATCGGGCTGCTCAACATGCCGCTGCGCGTCGTGGCTCCGATCAGAGTGAATCGCTTCAGGTTCATCGAAATCGTTCGAGCATTGACGCCCTCTCCCAAAACAATGTCGATCCGAAAGTCTTCCATCGCTGGATAGATGAATTCTTCCACGATCCGCGGCATTCGATGAATTTCGTCAATGAATAGGATGCTTCCCTCCTCCAGATTCGTCAAAAACGGCAGCAAGTCCGCTGGTTTGGACAACGCGGGGCCACTGGTCATTTGAATGGATGTCCCCAACTCATTCGGCAGCACGGTTGCAAAGGTGGTTTTTCCCAACCCTGGAGGACCGTCGAAGAGGATGTGCCCTAGTGGTTCCTTAAATTTCTTGGCCGCGTTGACCGCGATACGGAGACGCTCGACAATTTTTTTCTGACCGATGACTTCATGCAACCACTTCGGACGTAGGGCTGCATCGCGTTTGCGGTCTTCATCATTCCCTGCGGTTCCGGTGATCACGGTTTGCCGGGCCATGCCTGTTTCCTCACCTTGGAATGCAGATCGCCCCTAATTAACATGGGGTTCTTCTCCGATTCCGTCATTGAGCATGACGAAAGATCCTATGAATCACATCTTGCACGGATTCAAAGTTTTGTTGGGCAGCCATCGCTTTGTCGAGTTTGTCTCGGGCTTCGGCGGGAGCCATTCCCATGGCTAGCAGAAACTGGTACGCATCCTCGAACACTCTGGCTTGGGTGTGCGCCTGTGGCGCAGTCGCTGCGGGTGCATCCGCACTCGATTCCGAAGCGAACGTGTAGCGCAGCACTTTCTTTTTCAGTGTCGTCACAATTTGTTCCGCGCTGGCCGCTCCGATCCCTGGTAGGGTGGTCAACCACTTCACATCTTGCCGATGTATGGCTTCCGCAATCTCTCGGATGGGACGTGCGAACGCTTTGAGGGCTTTCTTCGCGCCGATTTTGTCGACCGTGCAGAACAAGTCAAAGAATTCTAGGTCTGTCTCGGTCAGAAACCCCAACCGTCGCGGAATAAATCGATTCGCGTTCGGTCCACCTTCCAGATACTCCGTGATGTAAAAACTCACTTCCTCGCCAATCTTTAGTTGTAACTGTCGCCGGACAAACTCGGGGATAAGAATCTGATATTCGATCGGACCAATCTGCAACCGTACTTCTTCGTCAAGCACACGCGTCAAAGTACCCGTCATTCGCGTGATCATGGGTATGTCTCTTATGCTCCCAGGGACTGCGTCGGCGTCGCAGGGGACGATCGAAGTTGGTAACCGCACAACGCGATGGCCAAGGCGTCGGCGACATCGTGAGGTTCCGGCAAGGTCGGCAGGTTCAACTCGCGTAACATCGCGTGTTGCATCTGCTCTTTACTTGCTCGCCCGCTGCCGGTGATGCGGCTTTTGATTTCCGTGACCGTCAGACTCATCACCGGAATGTCTTTCACCCCCGCTGCCAATAAAATCACCCCTCGGGCATGGGCCATCAGGATCGCGGTTCGTGGATGCTGATAATGCGCGTACAGTTGTTCCACCACCATCAGTTTGGGGTGATACAACTCCAAAACTTCTACTAAACTGGTGTACAAACTCTTCAACCGTTGTGCCATCTCCGTTGGTTTACGCCCGGGGGAAGGCTGAATGATTCCTGCCTCGCATAAAAACGGGCGTTCGCCGCGTGCTTCGAGAACGGCATAGCCCGTCGTATTCAAGCCCGGGTCGATTCCTAAGACTCGGTCGCCCAAGTTCATGTTGGCCCCTCCTTTCGGGATGCCGTCGGGGGCAATTCTTACATCCCCTCTTCGATCATTCGCGCTGCGGCGCTTGAATGGGAATGGAAAATTTGTTCAGATTCCATTCTATTCCCTGCGGCGGCGTTGCTCCATTTCCGGCGGGTAAAGTCGTTGGAGCAGCCAATCGGGCATTCGAGTTGCGAGTCGGACCAGACGAGTGGTCAGCCAAGGGAAGCAGTACACCTTCTTGTTCTGCCTAATGGCTTTGACAATCCTTCGAGCCGCATCGTCGGCTTTGAGCATCATCGGTGGTCGTCGGGGGAGTTGGGCGGTCATCTCACTTTCGACGAATCCCGGACAAATAGTCGTGACGCGGATGCCATGTCGAGCCAGAGGGATCCGCAATCCCTCGAGGTAGGTGTTGACTGCGGCTTTCGTGGCACAGTAAGCCGCTGAGCCGGGCAGACCACGGAAGGCTGCCAAGCTCGAAATGGCCGCGATCTGCCCCTTACCGCGAGCGACCATGCCATCGACGACCGCATCGATCGAATAAACCACTCCCAAGAAATTGACGCGGATCAGTTGTTCGGTTTCCGCTAAATTCGTCGGCGCGATCTCGGTGGTTCCACCGATACCGGCGTTGGCGATCAGAAGGTCGGTCGGTCCCAACTGCGCTTCGAGCTGGGCGAAGGCTTGGCCCAGGCGAGGTCGATCGGTTACATCGGCAACCACAAACGCCAAACAATCGGCCCACGGTTCCACCTCGGTTCGCAGCGATTGCAAGCGGTCCTCACGTCGAGCCACGGCACCGACCTTCCACCCCTGGCGGAGCAACTCGCGGACCAATTCTCGACCGATGCCGCTCGATGCTCCCGTGACAATCGCTACCTCTGGTTCGCTGCTTGCTGGCATTGGCCCCTCCGCACCGGTAGAATCGATGCGATCGTTGCTAGACGACCCCGCTGAAGACGATTCGTCGAGAAAATCCATCGAGA
>CALEEC010000081.1 GCA_937949245.1 uncultured Gemmataceae bacterium
GCCGCCCTCTTCGATGGCGCGAGCGGCCCCGAAGAAGCGTTTGGGCTTCTGCATGGCGTTGGAGTCCAGACCGCCGGACAGCAACTTGCCTCCTGAAGGCGATTCGATGTTGTGCGCCCGGGCCAACCGAGTGATCGAGTCAAGCAGAATGACCACATCGCGTTTGCCTTCGACCATACGTTTGGCTTTCTCCAAAACGATGTCGGCAACGTGAATGTGTTCTTCCGGCGGTTCGTCGAAGGTGCTGGCAACAACTTCGGCGTTGGGGCCGGTCACGACCCGTTGCATTTCGGTCACTTCTTCGGGGCGTTCATCGATCAACAAGACGATCACATAGCATTCAGGATGGTTCTTCAGAATGCTATTGGCCATCTTGGCCAGCAGAACGGTTTTGCCGGTGCGGGGCGGAGCAACGATCAGTCCCCGTTGGCCACGACCTACGGGGGTGACCAGATCGACGATCCGCATCGATAGTTCATCGGGACCGCATTCCAAGACCAAGCGCCGGTTCGGATGCAGGGGCGTGAGGTCTTCAAAATTGGTCGGACTGGCACTTTCGTCGGGCGATTTACCGTTGATCAGTTCGACTTGCATCAGGGCGAAGTTGTCTTGGCCTTCGATCGGCAGACGGATCGGCCCTTCGACGACCAAACCAGTTTTCAGCCCCATGCGGCGGATTTGACTGGGAGAAACATAAATGTCTTCAGGAGAAGCCAAATAGTTGTGGGCTTGGCTACGTAGAAAACCATATCCATCCGGCAACACTTCCAAGGTGCCCGAACCGCGGACCACAATGCCCTTTTCGATCTGCTTGCGGACAATGCCGATGATCAGTTGCACCCGCGACATGCCGGTATGTTCGCCGATGCCCTCTTCTTCGGCCAATTTGAACAGCTTGGGCATGGGCAGGCGATACAAATCATCCAAGCGAGCCAAGCTCGGAGCAGGGGGCGCGGGAGTGGCCGGTGTCGTGGCCGGGGCTGGGGTCGGGTCGCTGGGCTTACGAATCACTCGTTTCCGAAGGATCGTTTTGCTCGCGCCATCGTCGCTTTTGGCGACGCTCATGACGTTTACCTCGATACACTGGGGGAGAACGGGGGACTTTCCGGTAAATCTACACGCGAGGGTGCCCCCTCTGGTTAGCCACTCGCTTGCGCTAAAGTTTCAATGGGAAGGATCAGACACGCCGAGGCGTTTGAAAATTGGGTCGCATCCCTAACGCAGGGATCACGCATTCCTTTTGCCTTCATCGTGAATTGTACCAATTCGTCCGCGATTTTCCAGAACGATTGCCAAAAAGTTTACTCGCCTATCCAAAAGCCATGTCCTCCCAAACGAAACCAACGACTTTAGCCCGGCCCAACAGCTACGGGGGCATGATCGGTATCTTGCCTTCAACGACTTTAGCCCGGCCCAACGGACGCTTAATCGGAATCTTGCTCGGATCGACTTTAACCCTGCCCAATTGGCACAAGATCGGTATGTTGCTCTCATCGACTTGTCCTCGTTGCTCGGGGAAGTCGTCGGTTTGTTGAACTCAAGATGAATGATGCCTATGACCATGCTAAGAACCTCGCGAGGCCGACCTTTGCCTTTGGGCGCTTCTGTCACGGCCGAAGGCGTCAACTTCGCCCTCCTTTGCCGGCACGGCAAAGCGATCACCTTAGTCTTGCAACCGTTGGACGATGACACCCCTTTAGCCGAGATTCCGTTGCATCCGCGGCGTCATCGCACGGGCGATCATTGGCATATTCTGATCTCTGGTCTACCTTCCAGTTTTCGTTACGGTTGGCGTGTCGATGGCCCCAAAGGCAATGGTCATGCTTACGATCCGTCGATCATTTTGCTCGATCCTGCAGCGACGATGCTGACCGGGGGGACACAATGGGGCGTTTCCGTAGAAACCTCGCCGCGAAGCACCGTTCGCCGAGGGCTGTTCCATCGCACCTCGCGGTACGATTGGCAAGAAGACGCCCCCCCCCTGATTCCTTTGGAAGATTCGATCATTTACGAACTTCATGTGCGTGGCTATACCTGTCATCCGTCCTCGGGGGTCCGTCATCCGGGAACTTTTGCCGGCTTGGTCGAAAAGATTCCCTATTTGAAGTGGTTGGGCGTCACCGCCGTGGAGCTATTGCCCATCCACGAGTTTGACGAAAACGACTGCCCGTTCTCCCATCCGATCACGGGGCAACGGCATCGCAATTTCTGGGGTTACAATAGCATCGCCTTCGCAGCCGTCAAAGCCTCGTATGCGGCTAGTGCCGAGCAGTACGGCCAAATTACCGAATTCCGCGATATGGTGCGAGCCTTCCACACCGCGGGCATTGAAGTTATTTTGGATGTCGTGTTCAACCATACCGGCGAAGGAGATTATCGTGGTCGCACCTACTCCTTCCGCGGTTTGGATAATGAACTGTATTACCTTCTGACCTCCGATGGCCGCTACCTCAATTTCACCGGGTGCGGCAACACATTGAATTGCAATCATCCGGTAGTACGCACGCTGATCATGAATTGTCTGCGGTATTGGGTCGGCGATATGCACATCGACGGCTTGCGTTTCGACCTGGCCAGTATTTTAGGCCGCGATACCCGAGGCAACGTCATGGTCGAGCCGCCGATCATCGAGATGATCGCGGAAGACGGCGTCTTGGCCGATACCAAACTCATTGCCGAACCGTGGGACGCGGCGGGATTGTACCAAGTCGGCGGTTTTCCCTTTGGCCGACGCTGGAGCGAATGGAATGGCCGCTACCGCGACGATGTCCGTCGGTTCTGGCGGGGCGATCCCGGTTTTGCCGGCGCGATCGCGCAACGCTTGTGTGGCAGTGCCGATCTGTACGAATGGTCCGGCCGATTGCCGCGACACTCGATCAACTTCGTCACCTGTCACGATGGTTTCACCCTGCACGATTTGGTGTCGTACAATCACAAACACAACTTGGCCAATGGCGAAGGCAACCGCGACGGCTGCAACGAAAATTATTCCTGGAACTGTGGTGTCGAAGGGGAGACACACGATCCCGAGATTCTCGGCCTGCGCAAACGTCAGGCGAAAAATCTGATGGCCACCCTGATGTTGTCGCAAGGTGTGCCGATGATTCTGGCCGGCGACGAATTTTTACGCACGCAACGCGGCAACAACAATGCCTGGTGCCAGGATAACGAAATTAGCTGGGTCGATTGGACACTTCAGGAGAAAAACAAGGACTTCCTCCGCTTCGTCCGTGAGATGATCCAGCTTCGCAAGCGGCATCCGGTCTTGAGGCGTCGCCGATTTCTGCAAGGCGAACTCTTCCGCCGCGGCGGAAGCTACGAGATGCCGATCTTGGTGCCGACGCAGCACATCCCCTTCCCCCCCTCCGGCCCAGTACGCCCGGCCGAAGCGGGACTTCCCCAGACGCCCGAACCGCATCCGATTCCTGAAACGCTCGGCACCGCAGCAACCGCGACGAGCGAAACCGGTTCGGCAAGCTCAGCAACAGACGTGGGGGAGGTTTCGCGAAGCATGCCCAAAGCCCGCGTCGAAATTTTCGCCGACATCACCTGGCACGGCGTGCAACCGCGTAAACCCGACTTCAGCTACTATGCTCGCACGTTGGCCTTTGCCCTCGACGGACGTTTCAACAGTCGGGAACTCGATCCCGATTATGAGCCGGATCAAGATTTTTATGTCGCCATGAACGCGTGGACGGAGCCGATCCCGTTTCGCATTCCCGCTTCTCCGACGCGACGCCCTTGGCGTCGGGTCGTCGATACTGCTTTAGCCTCGCCGTTAGACATCGTGCCGGAGAACGAAGGTCCACACGTTGCCCCCGGCAGCACCTATATCGTCGCCCCTTATTCGATGATCGTGCTGATCAGCGAGCCGTGACCCCGCACCCATTAGCTGAAGGAGCCGAACCATCGATCGGCTTAATTCGGCCCCAGGATCGCCGCTGCCTACTGGCACAATCGCGGCAGCGGCCGGCGTTGGTTAATGCTGGGGACAGCGAAGGTTGCGGAGCAACCAGCATCGGGGTCCCTCCGCACGCATTTCGCGGCGCTTGCCGTGGCAAGCAAACAAGGGAGGTACATCGGACGAAACTAGCGGATGCCGTCGCGAGTTAAGGTTTGCGAAAATGATCGACATTCGTGGTTTCGGTGCCGACGGGCAGCAGCACGCGGACAGTCGTACCGACCCCCACTTGACTACGAATGCAGATGCTGCCGGCGTGTTCTTGGACGGCACGTCGGCAGATAGCCAGCCCTAAACCGGTGCCTTTGCCCTCTTCTTTGGTGGTGAAAAAGGGTTCCATCACCTTTTCCAGATTCTCCGGCGGAATGCCGATGCCGGTATCCTCGAATTCGATGGCAATAGCTGGTTTGCCGTCGGCCATGCGATCGAGATACGCTCGCAGCGTCAGTTGACCGCCCTGCGGCATCGCGTCGGAAGCGTTGGTCAGCACGTTGAGGAAGATTTGCCGCAGTTGTTGACGATCGGCATGCAAAATCGGCAAGTTCGGCTGAATCTGTGGCACCAAAGTAATATGCCGATTGCGCAAATGATAATGGATCAGTTCCAGCGATTTGTTCAACTCTTCACTGATGTCCACGCTGGAAATACGCTGCTGGCCACGTCGGCTGAACTGCAGGAGGTTGGCGACCAGGTTGCTCATGCGTTCTGCTTCCTGATCGATGATCTCCAGCGAACGCCGACGTGGATCGTCCGCCGCGGTCTGCGACAACACCGACTCGATGCGCAAACTGACGGTGGCCAGAGGATTGTTCAATTCGTGAGCGATGCTCGCTGCCAATTCGCCGACCGTGGCCAATTTGGCCGTCTGCCACAGTTGTTGCGTCATCGCTTTGATTTCTTCGTTGCGTGCCCGCAAAGCGGCCAAGGCTTGCTGCAGTTCCGCGGTGCGCTCCTCGACCCGGCGTTCGAGTTCGGCGTTCAGCCGAACGATTTGTTGTTCCGTTTTCTTACGTTCGGTCACATCGCGAACGATCGCCGTGTAGATCACCCCGGCGCGGGTTTCTAGTTTCGAGATCGACGCTTCGGCGGGAAATTCGCTGCCGTCTTTGCGTCGGCCGTACACTTCGGTTCGTTCCCCCATTTTCCGCGAGGAGATTTCCCCGCGACCGAAATTTTTGATGTGTTCGCGATGCAATTCGCGGTAGCGAACCGGCAGCAAGCGATCGAGCGGTTCGTTGAGGATCTCGACACTGCGATAGCCGAAAATGTGTTCCGCTCCCTGATTGAATAAGATA
>CALEEC010000082.1 GCA_937949245.1 uncultured Gemmataceae bacterium
CGTCCAAGCCGGGGGAGCTTTCGTCAAACTAGACAAGAAGTCCGGCAAGATTCTCTGGAAAACGCTGGACGACAAGGGCGGAATGATGGGATCGGCGTTTTCCTCCCCTGTATTTGCGGAGATGGCCAAACGCGATCAGATTGTGGTGCAGACCCGCGAAAAACTTGCCGGTGTCGATCGCACTACCGGCGAAGTGCTCTGGTCTAAACCGATTCCCTCGTTTCGCGGTATGAACATCCTCACCCCACTACCCTATGGGGATGCGATCTTCACGAGTACGTACGGCGGAAACACGCGATTGCTGAACGTGAAGCTCTCTGAGAGCGGAAACTCTACCAGCGATGTGTGGACCTTCCGATACGAAGGGAACATGACTTCGCCGGTGATCGTCAACGACCATGTCTACTTCCAAGGGAAAGACCGCCGATTCATCTGCTTTGACCTCAAATCTGGTCAGGAAAAATGGCGGAGCGACCAACGATTCGGCGAATACTGGAACTTGGTTGCCAATGGCGACAAAATCTTGGCACTAGACAATCGAGGGATTCTATTCTTAATCCGCGCCAATCCTGAAAAGTTTGAACTTCTCGATCAACGGGAGGTCGCTCAATCGGAAACTTGGGCGCATCTCGCTATTTGTGGCGACGAAATTTACATTCGCTCGCTGAGTGATTTGATCAAGTTCCGCTGGAAGTAAGCGACCGGTACGATTCGAGCTTTCTCTTCCGATCGACTTGATGCGCGATCGACGCCATCGGGTCGATCGGTTTTATTGGCTCTTTGCAAGGGCTACCGTTCTCGCCGAAGGTTTCTTTCTCGCTGCATTCGCCTTTCAACCCGCGATTGACACGTTTTGCCAATCTAGGCTATAACTCGGTTCTTCACTGGATGTTCGAGAAACTAGAGAAACACCGCTGTGTTTGCGGAACGATTTCATTCCTTAATTCGAGGTGAGACGCGAGGCATCTACGGTTTTCTCGCCCGACGCCTGCTCTGGTTCGCCAGTTGTGGCTACGGTGCAGCGATGGAAATACGCAATCGACTGTTTGACCTCGGATGGAAGAAAGTTCACCGGGTCGAGGTGCCCGTGATCAGTGTCGGCAATCTGACACTCGGCGGCACGGGCAAGACACCGTGTGTGGAATATCTGGCAACCTTTTTTCGGCGGCAGGATGTGATGGTAGCGATTCTTAGTCGCGGTTACGGTGCTTCTCATGGCCGGAACGACGAAGCACTGGTGCTGGAAGCGAATCTTCCTGATGTGCCGCATTTGCAAAATCCTGATCGCTGGACCATTGCCCAGACTGCCATCGAGGAACTCGACAGCGAACTACTGATTCTCGATGATGGTTTCCAACACCGACGTTTGGCTCGTTGTCTCGACATTGTGTTGATCGATGCGACTCTACCTTTCGGTTACAACCACTTGTTTCCGCGAGGTTTGCTACGCGAACCGGTTCGTGCGTTGCACCGAGCCGACATCGTCTTGCTGACGCGTTGCGATCAGGTAGAGGAAACCACCCTGCGAGAGATTGCCCAGCGCATCCAGCAGGTGAGACCGACACTGCCGATCTATCGAACCAGGCATCAACCTGTATGCCTTCAAAACAGCCAGCAACAGACATGGGATCTGAATGAGTTGAAACATCATCCCGTAGCGGCGTTCGCAGGTATCGGTAATCCGGGGGCTTTCTTCGCCACGCTTCGACGACAAGGGGCAGACTTGATTGCCACTCGGGTCTACGCCGATCATCACCCTTACCAACGCGACGATGTCGCGGCCTTGCATCAGTGGGCGGATACGTTGCCTCCCGATACGCGGATCGTGACCACGCAAAAGGATTTGGTGAAGTTACGCCTGCAGACGCTCTGCGGACGCCCGCTGTATGCTTTGCGAATTTCCCTGGCTTTCATGGATTCCGCCCAGGAACGCGAACTGCACCATCGACTCTTGGCTGTGCTTGACTCCTCTGTCGAAACATCCCCAGGGAGGTTGCAAGGATGCGACCGTTCGACCGACTCGGACTGAACCGCCCTGCTCTGCTCCCCTGCCAAGCAAAGTCTTGCAGACATGACGCGAGTTCGTGCCTAATTTTCCGTCTCTCTTTCTTCGCTTCCCAGGAGTGTGAGGCATGTCGGCCGATTTGATTGAATTGGTACAACGCCTGGGGCAGCCCCGGATTCTAGTGATCGGTGATGTCATGCTTGATCGCTATATCTGGGGCAACGCCGAACGTATCAGCCAAGAGGCTCCGGTGATATTGCTCCGAGCCGACCAGCGAGAAGAACGCCTCGGCGGTGCCAGTAGCGTTGCAACCATGCTACGCGCTTTGGGGGCGCGAGTGAACCTAGTCGGCGTCGTCGGGAATGACGCCGACGCGGGGCGAGTCCGCCAGATGCTCACCGATTTGGGCATCGCTCAAGAGGGAGTCATCACCGATCGCATTCGACCGACCACCGTCAAAGAGCGGTACATGGGCCGTGCCCAAGCGCGGCACCCGCAACAGATGCTGCGGGTCGATTATGAACAACGCCATTCGGTAAGCGGTCCCGTGGAGCAAGAATTGTGCCGAATCATCGGTCAACACCTTCGCAATACCGACATCATCTTGGTGAGCGATTACGATAAAGGTGTCTGCACTCCCGGTTTGATGGCCTACACCATTGCCGCAGCGCAACAACATGAAATCCGAGTCATCGCCGATCCGATTCGCAGCAAAGATTATCGCAAATATCACGGCTGTAGTGCCATCACTCCCAATCGTCTCGAAGCGGGGTTAGCCACCGGTCGGAATATCACGACGAACCAAGAGGCCCTCGCAGCAGCAAGTGATCTGAAGCGGGAACTCGATCTGGAAGCTGCCATTGTAACGCTGGACAAAGATGGTATGGCTCTGTGCCATAAAGATGGACGAGAGAAGGTTTTTGCGACTCGGCCGCGTCAAGTGTATGACATCACCGGAGCCGGTGACATGGTCATGGCCACTTTGGCCCTGTGCTTGGCCGCCGGGGCCGACTATGAGGCCGCCATCCGCTTAGCCAACGTCGCGGGCGGCTTGGAGGTCGAAAAGATCGGCGTTGCCACGGTGAGCCGCGAGGAAATTATCCAAGATCTTTTGCATGCTCCGTTCCGTGGCGGCAATCCTGTTCCAGGAGCAGATAAAATCGTCGGTTGGACCGAACTGCTCGCAGAATTGGACTCCCGCCGAAAAGCCGGTCAACGCATCGCCTTCACCAATGG
>CALEEC010000083.1 GCA_937949245.1 uncultured Gemmataceae bacterium
ACTGCAACGCATAGTTTCCCTTCCCCAGATTTCAAAAATTCGGCAATTCGGCTCCGAAGGCACCCAAATCTTTACGGAATCGCTCCACGGCTCTTTTGGCAGAATTCGTTACCGGCGAGAGACTGAGGATGGCCCCCGAACTCACATCAGCCAAGGGATCGACCCCAGGCAGCATCGGCGGAATCGGGTCTAGGATAGGACGGATTGGTTCAGAAGGCCAATTCGGTAACAAGGCGACCGTTTCGTTGGCCGCTTCATCGGCAGTACGACGCGACAACCGGACCAACGCGGTACGGGCTTCGGCCCAAGTCTCGACCACTTTGGGAGGTGGTGCCGTTTCTTGGCCCGAAGGTAATTGCGGAACCGGCTCTGGATGCTGTGCCAGTTCCAGCGTTGGAAGTTCCTGCGGCATCGCTGGTTGCGTAGGTTGCGTCCGTAGCGTCGGCCGGCCGACGTACACCAGGAGCAACAGCGAGGCAGCCAACGCGGCTATGGTCGCGACCCGTCGTCGCCAGGCTCGTCGTCGCTCGTGAGCATCGAGAACGGCCGCCAAGACGCGGTCGCTAAATCCTTCTGGGACCGGCTTTTGGGGCAAATGGGGGATCTCGCGAAATATCCGGCGGGCTAATTCGATCGCGGTTCGCTCCTCGGCCGACAGGTCGGGGAATTCCTCGACGGCAGCATCAAGGTTCCGCTGATCGAGCCAATGTTGCAAATGCGGAAACGTCACCGACTCCCCTCCCGGCTTAGGCGGGATAGAGTCGAAGCCATCCGGGGAATGGTGATAATTACGAGTCATGACCGTGCGGGAGGGTATACCTCATTATTGGGGGTTGGGGGGATGTCCGGGGCGACCTCGGGCACCATCCCCCGCCGACGCAAGCGTTCTAGCATTTCCATACGGGCACGGTGGAGCCACGTTTTCACCGTCCCCACCGGCCGACCCACTACTTCGGCAATCTGTTCATACGCTTGGCCCTGTTCATGGAACAAGACGAACACCAGGCGATATTCTGGTCGCAACTCGGCCAGAGCATTTTGGATCTCGTGTGCCAGTTCGTTGGCATCATCACGAACTTCCCGGGCAGGGGTATCGTGCATATAGTCGATCAAGTCAGGGCGACGCGGCCGTTGAGCGAGGTGCGTCCGACAGCGGTTGACGGTGATTCCCATGATCCATGGGCGCAAAGGTCGGCTGGCATCCCAGCGGTGCAGACTGCGGAACACCCGCAGAAACACTTCTTGGGCCACATCTTCCGCATCTTGACGATGATTCAGCAGTCGGACGCACAGGCCGAACACCTCGGCCTGGAAGCGTTCAATCAACGCTCGCATAGCTGCGGGATCGTTCCGCAAGCAGCGGGCGACCAGTAGCGAATCTTCGTCACTCACTGCGGGCATCTCTCTCGAAGTCGTACCATCGGAATGCCGACGAAGTTTCACCAAATCCGCATAAAATGCGAGTTATGCCTCGCTTCCATCCCCAGGACAACTGAGCCAACCTCGGCAATCGGTAGTGTTTCCTGCGGGTCGAGGGGGCGTTTCCGGAAGCCGTCGGTCCGCGATCTTCGATCAGCGTTGCGGTCGTACCAGGCGATAGTGAGCCGCGACTTCGTCGGCCGTCAAGGCGCGATCGTAGATGGCCCACTCGTCAAGTTTGCCCTCGAAGCCGGCCGCTCGATCCGAGCGATTGCCGAGAAACCATGTCGGCTCGGCCGGTGCGGGATCGCTTTCGCCGCTCGCTTCGCGTTGTCCGTTGAGGTAGAGCGCCACCTTACGCCCTTCGCGGACCAAGACTACCTGATTCCAAGTTCGTAGGGGAATCACCGTTTGGCCAAGGCAAACGGCTTGGTGCATCGGGCCGGTGCTGAAAAACAGTCGACCCGCTGATTGCGGTTGCGCGTTGCCCATCAGCCCGAGATGATCGCCGATCGCGGCATCGGCCTTTCCCCGGGAGAATAGATACCCCGTCACCGAACGCAATTGAAGCGGCAGACCATTCCAGAACCACAGTTCCACGGAATAGGTCGAACCGATGTTCGGCAACTGAGCCGTCAGTCGGCCACCGGCGAAATGCACCCCGCGGTTAATCACCGAACCGGTGAAGGCGGAGGGCTGTTCAGGAATGGCCGAGATGGCTTCGGCATGGGCTTGCGCCCCGGGGAGATACCACGCGAAGCCCGGCTCGAAGGTCGCGGTTTCTTGCCGAACCGCGTCCCTGGCCGTGGTACCGCTGGCTTCTTCGAGTCGCCAATACGCGACCGGCTTGGCTTGCAGTACCGCTTGCGCATAAGGCCCCAACGGCACCGACCAGGGTCGGCGTTTTTTCTGGCTGACCTGTTCGAGCAATTGCAGCAAAGTTTCGACAATCTTCGGCTCGGCTTCGCTTTCCAGTGAAGCCGTTCGGGCCGGCCAAGTGGTGTAGCCACCCAAGCGATGTTGTTCTGGGGGAGGGATGTAGCCCTCGGCCCCGTTGGCCAACGCGATGTGGAATGTCTGCTCAAAAGGACTTTGCGCTTTGAGTTTCAACCCGGTAATGGCAAAGACTTCGTTGGGAATCGCGGTGATGCCGACTTCGCCGATGCGGAGGGCTTGCAATTTCAACTCCCGCTGCGGTTGAGCGGCCAACTCCAGTTGTTCGCGAGCATAGATCTCTTGCCGATCTTTGGGCAGGCGATCCCCCATAGCCGCGACGATCGACTTGGCCCAGGCCAACCGCTTGGCATCGGGCACCCGACGTTGCAGCGTCAGTTTGCGCTCGACCATGTCCAAGGGCACCCAATCGCGGTAGACGACTTTCGACAGTGCCTGTGCCGCGACACGGACCAAGCCATCGGCATATTCGCTCATTCGGATCGAGCGTTGCGGTTTGCTGTAGTCCATCCAGTGGGAATCGCCACTGGTGCCTTGGGACATGATGCCGACAAACGGAATCGCGGTATCGCCTGCCCCAATCGCCGGTCCCAAGCGTTCAGCAAACAGACCAAAATAGTCTGCGGACACCGGCGAGGTGCCGAAATAATGCATCGAAAAATTCGCCAGCACAGCCAAAGGCGTCCCCTCGGCACTGCGGAACGCCAACAACGACAGATCAGGATCAACCGGGCCAGAAGGAGCCACATAGTTGGGGTTTTCGTAGCCGGGGTGCATCATGGCACGCACGGTGCGTTCCCCAAATGGATCGAGCTGGATCGTGTCGGGGCGAGTGATCCAGCGTCGGCAGTGGGTGAACTCCCAAGCGGCCACACGGGTGAAGCCGACCTGGGCGGGCCGAAGTTGTCGATTGGCCTCGACGATCGCTCGGGCCAACAGAGCCGGTAACCCCCGGCTGTACAGTTCATCGACGCGACTGCCCAAGCAAGGCATCGCGGCTGGGGCCGTGTGGGTATGCGTTACGGCGATCAGCATGCGTTCGGTCGGACTGCCCGTATCTTGGCTGGCCTGCATCTTCGCTTCGTCGATGAGTTCCCGCGGCATCATACACGAATCGACAATCACCAAGGCAATCCGCCGTTGGCCATCGTCGAGTACCAAGGCTCGAGCGTGCAACGGGCTGTTCGCTCGGACCGCCGAATTTTCGAGAAAGCCGCAATTGACGATCACCGGAAACTTCGTCGGGGTGATATCCACCTTGGCCGTGCCGACGCGAAAGACCTTCGGAGCCGCTTGCGATACACTCCAGGGCGCAACGAGCCAACCGCTACAAACGCCAAGCAGCAAGCAAATCCGCGATACCATAACCGAGCCTCGATCGGAGAAATTGGAGCGATCCGTTCGCCTTGTCCTCAGTATACCGGGGCCATGACTCGTTTCGCAGCCTGTTTTCACTCTCCTGAAAGGTTCACATTTACGATTTGAAACGGCCCACCTGGACGAAACTCGCCGGTCGTTACTGGGTTCAATAGGAAAATGCCGTCTTGACCAATTTCTCTCCCTGATGCTCACTCAGCAGACCGAGGCAGAAAATGACGCGATGTTACTCTTTCGGATGGTTCCGTGGCTGCTGGTTGCTGTACGCCGTGGGCGTGCTGCTCGGAATGGCGTCGTGGCCCCTGGCTGCGGCCGACCGACCGAACATCGTCATGATCATTTCCGATGACCAAGCCTGGGGCGACTACGGCTTCATGAAGCATTCCCACCTCCAGACTCCCCACTTGGACCGGCTCGCATCGGAGAGTTTGGTTTATCGGCGGGGGTATGTGCCATCGAGCTTGTGTTGTCCGAGTTTGGCCAGCATCATTACCGGATTGTATCCGCATCAGCACAAAATCACCGGCAACGATCCGCCTGGGGGGATGGGGCCGCAGTTTGCCGCCGGGCGTGAGATCATGAATCGGCATATGGAAGCAGTGCCGACTTTGCCTCGACGGTTGCAGCAACTCGGCTACGTTTGCTTGCAGACCGGCAAATGGTGGCAGGGAGACTTCCGACGCGGTGGTTTCACCCATGGCATGACCAAGGGCCAACGTCACGGCGATGACGGCTTAGCGATCGGTCGCAAAACCTTGCAACCCATCTTCGACTTCATCGCCGAGGCTCGCAAGGAGAACAAGCCTTTCTTCGCCTGGTACGCGCCGATGATGCCTCACACGCCGCACACCCCGCCCCAGCGGCTGGTGGAAAAATACCAGACCAAGACCGACTCCCCCCACATCGCCAAATACTGGGCCATGGTCGAATGGTTTGATGAAACTTGCGGCGCTCTGTTGGAGCATCTGCGGGAGCAAAAGCTCGAGGCGAATACCATCGTGGTCTACCTCACTGACAACGGCTGGATTCAACAAGCCGACGCCGCAGGCTTCGACTGGAAGTCCAAGACCTCCCCCTACGATGCCTGGCTGCGCACTCCCATCATGATCCGTTGGCCGGGCAAGGTGAAACCCGCGATGTGCGATCATCTAGCATCGTCGATCGATCTGATGCCCACGTTGTTGAAAGCCATCGGGGCCCACCCCCCGGCATCGATGCCAGGGCTGGATCTGCTCGACCTTCCAGCCATTGCCCGACGCAACACGGTCTTCGGTTCCTGCTATCTGCATACTTCAGTGGATCTGAACGATCCGGCGAAGAACCTGCTGTGGCGTTGGTGCATCGTCGGCAAGTGGAAACTGATCGTCCCCCGCGAAGGCGAGGTTCCCGATGATACGCACATGCGTCCGATGGTACTCGCCCACGCTCGGCAGAAAAAAATCGAACTGTATGACCTCGAAGCCGACCCTCAGGAGACAACCAACCTCGCCGACCAACACCCCGAGCAAGTAGCCGAATTACGCCGCAAGCTCGACACCTGGTGGAAGCCGACGCACCAACCTTCTCGACAGGGACAAACCCCGTAAACTAGCTCGAAAGAACTCCCTTTTCCCCCTTTGGAGCTATCCTCCCATGATGCGAACCATTGGGTTGATGCTAGCTGCAGGCACGCTTTTGAGCATCGGTTGGTTGTTGATGCTTCGTTCTCCCGACCTCCCCATCGCGGCTCAACTTCCTCCTACCATTGCGCAGCCGAAAGAAATTCTTCCCTCCCAAGCTCCATCAGAGCCGGAGCGAATACTGCCGGGCATCCAACCCGATGGTTTTCTCCAGCTCCCCAACGGCTGGCGTTTGCGTCCCGCAGGACGCTATCTGGAATTAGGCAATTTTCCGGTCACGATGGCTCTTCATCCTTCGGGACAATTCCTCGCGGTTCTACATGCCGGCATGGGCGAACATGAAGTCGTTATCGTCGACCTGAACCCCAAAAAACAACGCATCCACAGTCGATATTCTGTAGACCAGACATTCATCGGTTTGACGTTTTCTCCTGATGGTCGGCACTTGTTCGCCAGCGGAGGCGAATTTGAAGTCGTGCATCAGTGGGACTTTGAACGCGGCTCATTAAGCAATCCGCGGCCC
>CALEEC010000084.1 GCA_937949245.1 uncultured Gemmataceae bacterium
CCGCGATACCGGGCGAACCGCTCCCGACAACGCGGGAACCCCTGACTCAGTTCGGCGCGTACCGCTTGCTCGAACCATTGGAATGCACCTCAGGCTTGTTTTGCCGCGAGGCGGTCGATCGTCGCAACGAGTCGGTAAGCGTTCTGGTGTATGGCAGTTCGGAGATCCCGCACCATCCCGAAGCGAACGAACTGGCGCGTCAACGGCTCGCCCCGCTGGTAGGGTGGTCGCATCCCTATTGTTTACCGATTTTGGAAGTCGGCCAGGAGGCGAATTTCCTCTACGCGGTCACCCCTCGGCCTCACGGTCAGACCCTTCGCGCCATGCTGCAACAAGGCCCCTTGGCAGCGGCGCTCGCGACGGCTTGGTTCCGCCAAGCCTGCGACGGCTTAGACGCTCTGCACGGCCAAGGTGTGCCGCATGGCCGACTCACCCTCGATGCCATCGTGATCGATCCGCACCACCAGGTTCAACTGACCGACTACTGGGCGCTGCATTTTCCCAACCTGGCCAACCCCGTTGATCCCTACCCCCAATCGCTGGAAGATCGCGAAGCGTTTTTCCAAGCCGACATCGCTGCAATGGGCCGACTCCTCATCACGGCCTTGACCGGATTGGAGTTAGCCGAGACGGCTTGGCAACGGGGAGAACTTCCCTCCCACCTCGGCCGTTCGTTGTCCGCAGAAGCCAGCGAAGTCTTGCGGAGCATCCTTCGGCAAGCGATTCAAGCCGACGCAGGCTCCTACTACCGCACCGTCGCCGAACTGGCCGCGGACCTCGCAAAGTTGGAAGAACTGATCCTCCGTGTCTCCACGACACCACCCCCAGCAACAGCATCAGCATCCGCACCTGCACCAACGCCAGCCCCAGCCGCTGCACCATCGGATACTGCTTCGACGACTCCCACTTCCGCGACGGCTCCGTCCACGCCACCGTCTCCCCCGACGGCTCCACCTGCGAAACCGCCTCGGCCCAAACCGAGTTGGTCCTCGTTGGATGTAGGCACGACCTTGGGCCACTGCTTGCTATTGGAATCGCTCGGTTCCGGCGGAGTGGGCCGCGTCTTTCGCGCCATCTATCAACCGTGGAATGTTTCTGTCCTCGTCAAACTCCTCAAGTTGGCTCGGCATGGTGCCGATTCGGCGATCTATCAACAGTTCCAACGTGAAATCCAGCAACTGGCGCAACTCCAACATCCGAACTTGGTGCGGATCTACGACTTGGACCTTGCCCCCGATCTCCCGTATCTGGTGTTGGAACAAGTCGATGGTATTTGTCTGGCCGACCTGATCGAACAGAACGGACAACTTCGCCCCGATCGCGTGGTATGGCTTGCCTCTCAGGTCGTAGCGGGATTGGCCGAAGCCCAACGGCACGGCTTGCTTCACCAAGACATCCAACCGACGAACCTGCTGTTGTCGCGGACGCAAATTGTCAAAATTGCCGACTTCGGCTTGGCCTCTATCGTTCGCGGCAACCTCCTCGATTCGACGGTGTTAGGCTCTAGTAGTGCCAAAGGCCCCTCCGCCTACCTGGCTCCCGAACAATGCATTCCTGCCGCGACGATCGACCACCGTGCCGACATGTATTCGCTGGGAGTGACTCTGTACCAGGCACTGACCGGCCAACTCCCCTTCACGGCCAACACGGTGCAAGACATCGCGCAACGGCAGATGGCCCCGCAGCCTTTGCCACCGCATCAGCTCGTTGCGGGCATCCCCGAAGCCTTGTCGCATCTCGTGATGCGTTTGCTGAATCCCGATCCGCAACATCGCTTTGCGGACTATGCCGCACTGCAACAAGAAATTGATCGTCTCACCGTTAGCATCAATCACGCCGAAACGCCAGCAAAATCTGCGGATACGCCCACTCCCCAACTGGATTCAAGCCGTCCCGGAACTGGGAGCGGAACCGGAGCCGGAACTGGGAGCGCAAGCGGAACCGGAAGCGGGAGCGGAGCTGGGAGCGGAACCGGAAAATCGTCCGGCGGAGTGTCCTGGCGTGCTCTCTTCGGCCGAAGATCCTGACCGCCCCACCAGGGGTTATGACCATCGTGATTCCGTCGACAAAACTGTGCATTCTCGAATACTAGAGCGGAGACTCTGGATTTTTCTGTAGATTACCATCTGCTAATCAGTTACAAGATATTTCTGCGGATCTTGCTGTAGAGCAGGGTTGCTCACGATCATCAAATTCTCTCTTTGCTCAGGTGCCTCCATGTCACGACTGAACACGGTCTGCCAAAGTGTGATTGAAGATGTAGCCGACTCTCTGGCTTGTGGCGTCGTCGATTTGAACAGCGGTATGATCTTGGGAGTATACCATACGGTGCCTTACTTCACCCAAGTCTACCTCGACGCGGTAGCCGCAGCGGCGGTTGATATGTTCCGCGGCAAAAACGTCAAACGCATCGAAGACCTGTTGACCAAGACCCGTGGCAAGCCCGCGAAAGATAGCTTTGAAGAAATCTTCATCTCGTCGCCGACGGTGTTTCACTTCATGAAAACGATCAAAGAGAAAAACGCGGTGGTGGTGTTGGTAACCAAAAAGACGACCAACCAAGGCATGGGGTGGGCGTCGCTACGCCGCTCGATCACCGAAATTGCCGCGGCCATTTAATCAGGATGGACATGAAGCAAGGATGGATATGCATGCAACCCTTTAGGATGCTTTTTCGGATGTTCAGGAAGCGATGACGAACGTGGGCTTCAACCTACCCTTTTGTCCCTTGTCAGGTTGAAGCCAGTTTCTCACAATAACTTGGCCTCAGAACTTCATGGCTTAGGGAGAACCTCATGGCGGGTAATCTGAATGCACTGTGTCAGTCGATTGTCGAAGATGTCGGCGATGCGATGGCTTGCGGCGTGGTGGATCTCAATAGCGGACTTATTTTAGGGATCTATCATAACATTCCCTATTTCACGCAATCGTACCTCGATGCGGTAGCTGCGGCGGCGGTCGACATGTTCCGCGGCAAAAACGTCAAACGCATCGAAGATCTGTTGACCAAGACCCGCGGCAAGCCCGCGAAAGATAGCTTTGAAGAGATTTTCATCTCGTCCCCCAACACTTTCCACTTCATGAAAACCATCAAAGAGAAAGGGGTGGTGGTGGTGTTGATTACCAAAAAGACGACCAATCAAGGCATGGGTTGGGCTGGTCTGCGTAATTCGATTCCCGAAATTACCAACGCCCTGTAAGCCAGCATATCCGCGGTCAGGTCGATCCGCGAGGGTGTGCTGTGGCCCTTGACGAGATTTGTGTATGTGGTTTGCACGCCCTCGTTCGTTGGATGATCTGCAACTGATTTCCTCGCCCGCGGTCATCCCTCTCCCCGAAGTATATCGGTTACTCACCACCGATGCCGCCGAGGAACTACGGCACAAAGTCGGTGTCGTAGGGCGAGCCGATGGTTCGGCCAAAGGCTCGACCCGTTTACTGTTGGCCGAGGGCTGGCTGTTCAAAACCGATGAGAAACTACGCTCCCCTCATGTGGACGCGCTGATCGATTCGATTCGCCGACAAACCGAACTCGGCAAGCGTCTGCCGTTGTGGCATCCGCGGAAGTTCTGGTTCGTACTCCGCACGCCTGAGGGGGATTGGCTCCCCGTGTCGGGCTGCCCCGAGTTGGTCACGCTGCGTTCGGCCACCGATTGGTCCGCGATGACTCATGCCTGGAACCAGATGCTGCGGTTCGGGATTCATGTTTCTCAGGAACACCAAGTCGGCCTCGACATGAATCCCGCGAACTTCGGTGCCGATCGCAACATCGCGCAACGCCTTTTCTATTTGGACGACGAAACCTACCCGCCTTTGCATCGGCATGACATTGCCCAGGTGATTATCGCTCGCATCCCGGAAGAACCGCACATTCCTGCTCCGCAATGGGAACAATGGGGCCAACAACTTCAAGGCATCTTGGCGAGTTGTTGTCAGGAAATGGAACATTGGCTGGAACTGTTGGACGGCTTGAAAACCTATCCCTTGGCCGAGCGGTTCGATGCCCAACGCAATGGTCTGATCCAAGGCATCATCCACCAGCATCCGTTGCTTGATCCGAACGTTCGTCGGCAACGCCGAGCCGAGGGACACGCCCCGCTGTTTGTTCAGCCGGAGGTGCCGCAGCCGCTTCTGAACGCCGACTTGACTTTTGCCGATGCTTCCGCCCCCCCGCAACCCCCG
>CALEEC010000085.1 GCA_937949245.1 uncultured Gemmataceae bacterium
GGGGACTACCCCCGAGCAAGCCTGCTGTGCTTCCACGGCGGAACGTCTGGCCGAACGCGCTTGGCAACGCGCTCGGCAACTCAGGCCCCAGGCGGATACTTGGCTGGGCGTCGGATGTACCGCGACCTTGGTGACCGATCGACCAAAACGCGGAGAGCATCGGGCGTTCTGGACCTTGTGGAATGAATGCTCGATGCAAAGCTATTCGTTGATCCTATCCAAAGGTGCCCGCGATCGTTGGGGCGAAGAGCAGGTGGTTGCTCGATGGTTACTCAACACAGTAGCAGAATATCTAGGCTTGAGCGAACGGATCGAGGTCGGCTTGCTCGCTGGAGAGACCGTCAGCGGAACGTCTAGTTCAGCCGCGAAGGCGAATCCCTGGGCCGAGTTTCTCGCGGGACGCTGGGATTGGCTGTGTCAGGAAATCGATGGTCAACTGCGTACCACCGGAGCTACTCCGCGAGCGTTGTTACCGGGGGCGTTTCATCCGTTGCATCGGGGACATCTCGAATTGTCGGCCTGTGTACAACGCTGCTGGGGAATCGATGTGGGCTTTGAAATCAGCATCCAAAACGTGGACAAACCGGAATTGACGGCGAGTGAAGTGCTTCGACGTATGAGGCAGTTTGTGTGGAAAGCCCCATTGTGGCTCACGCGCGCCCCCACCTTCGTCGAAAAAGCCCGGTTGTTCCGCGATTGTCTTATGATTGTCGGTGCGGATACGGCTCGACGCCTGGTTGCACCACGTTATTACGGCGACTCGCTCGAACAACGCGATGCCGCTCTCGCGGAATTGCGTCAGCTCGGGACGCGTTTCGTGGTCGGCGGCCGAGTCGATGAGCAAGGGCAGTTCCTAACCGGGGAGCGAATCGATGTCCCTCCCTTTGTCCGCGATTGCTTCCACTATCTCGACGAAACGGATTTTCGCGTCGATCTGTCTTCGACTGAATTGAGAGCCAAGTCATGTTAAAGTTCGATTGAGGCGGCATCACTCGCTCCATGCCGATTCGACTTCTACGCAAGACGATCTCCATTTTGAGGGGATGAGGCACTCCTATGCTGTTGTCGGATCACTTGGTGCCGATTCGATGTGAGACGATTTCAACTTTTTGTGGAATCCGGCAGTAACTCAACTTGGCGAAGGAGCCTCGAGCCGTGAGAATGAAAGAAATTTGAAAGAAATTGCACATCCGACTTGAATTCCGTCTATCGGAATAATAGGATCGCCTAAAATGGAATCGACGCAACTGATCAAGTTGTTCGGCCTGCTTGAGGCCGCCGCGGGATTTACCGAAGGTCGATCGTTGGCCGACCTTGCTTCTGCGGTCGGGTTGACCAAACCCACTGCTCACCGGATTCTGAAAACGCTGGTAGCCTTGGGATACATGGAGCGCTGCGGCAACGGCATCTATCGGCTGACTTCGCAATTTCGTCGGTTGGCCGCGATTGATGGCGATGACCGATTGATCCGCATTGCTGATGAGCCGATGCGGGAATTAAATCGCCTTACAGAAGAAACCGTCAATTTGGGAGTGTTGCGTTACGGTCGAATGGTCTATTTGCGGGTGATCGAGAGTCCGCAGGCGTTACGGCGGATCGTGAACTCCAATATGACCGATCCGTTCTCCTCGACCGCTTTGGGGCGAGCGATCGTGGCCTTTCTGCCGGAGGAACGCCAGGAGTTTTTGCTGCGAACGGTGTCGTTCGAACGCAAGACGCCTCATACGATCGTCGATCCCGAAGCCTTACGCGAAGTGCTTCGTGTGACCAAAGCCAATGGCTACGCATGTGAGGAAGAAGAAACCGATCTCGGAGTGATGTGTTTGGGTGCCCCGATCTTCGACCGCGAAGGCGTGGTTGCTGGTTTGAGTTTGACCCTACCTACCGTCCGAGCCAGTGCGGAACGGCGACCGAAACTCATCGAAGCTCTGCGTGCGACTGCAGATACGATTTCGGCCCGACTTTCCGAAGACTCCCCCCCTCGCCGCTAATTCTCACGGAAGATCGTCTGTATGCGTTCATCTCGCTTCGCTTGGGGGCTGCCGGGACTGCTTGTCGCTGCGAATGTGGTGCAATCGGCCGAACCGACACTAACCTTCGAGAAAGATGTCCGGCCCATTCTGAAAGCGATGTGCTTTCATTGTCATGGCGAGATGGACAAACCCCAAAGCCAAGCTCGGTCTGCGTTTGGCTCGGCTGATCCGTCAAGGGGGAGCCTCGGGACCGGCGATCGTGCCTGGCAAGCTGGAAGAATCGCTGCTCTATGAACAGGTCCAATCCGATGCGATGCCTCCGGGACACAAGAAGTTGACAGCAGCCCAAAAGAAGGTGCTTCACGATTGGATTGCAGCAGGAGCCAAAACGCTACGCCCCGAGCCGAATGATCCCGAGTTGGCAAAGTTCAGCGAAGAGGAACTGGCGCACAGAGCGTTTCAACCGGTTCGCCAGCCGAAGATTCCAACAGTGCCATCGAACTTCCTGGTACGTTCGCCAATGGATGCGTTCATCGCCGAGCGATTGGCCCAGCATAGCTTGAGCTTTTCCCCCGAAGCCGACAAGCGAACCTTGATCCGTCGCGTGACGTTCGACCTGATTGGTCTGCCCCCCACCGTGCAAGAGGTTGAAGCATTTGTTCAAGACACCTCGGCCGATGCTTACGAGAAAGTTGTGGATCGCTTGTTGGCCAGTCCCCATTGATGGGGAACGCTGGGGCCGACACTGGCTTGACGTTGCGGGGTATGCCGAAACCGATGGTACGACGGGAGTCGATCACTTTCGGCCGCAGGCTTGGCGTTACCGCGATTATGTGATTCGCAGCTTCAACGAAGATAAGCCTTACGATCAGTTCCTGCGAGAGCAGATCGCCGGCGATGAACTTGCGGGCGTCCCTCCCAATTCAGTGATCCGCGAACGATCGATCAACTGACCGCAACCGCGTTTCTCCGCTTGGCCCCTGATGTGACGCAATCTTCCGACACGCCGGCCGACCGCAACCAGGCCATTGCCGACTCGTTGAAAGTGTTCGGTTCCGTGGTCCTGGGACTGACGCTGGGGTGCGCTCAATGCCATGACCATCGCTACGACCCTATCTCTCAGGAAGACTACTACCGCCTGCGTGCCATCTTCGACCCCGCGATGGATTGGAAAAACTGGCAACGGCCGAACCAACGCATGCTCGATGTGACACCTCCTTCCGTGCAAGCGGAGATTGACCGTATCGAAAAACTCGCAGCCTCACAGGAGGCCGCGATGCGGAAAGATCGGCTCGAAGTAGCTCAACGGATTCAAAACCAACAGTTGGAAAAGGTGGATGCGTCCGAACGCGACGCGGCCAAGCAAGCGATCCAAACCTCCGAAGCCAAGCGAACCGCTGTGCAGAAAGCTTTGCTGAAGAAATATCCCTCGTTACGCGAAGTGGTGCAGATCAACAGTGCCTTGGATTTGTACGATCCGGGGGAGGCAAGGAAATTCCAACAACGTTCGGCCGAGGTGGCTAAACTGCGAGCGACCAAACCGGCTAAGTAGATTCTCATGACGACCATCGAACCGGACGGAGCGAAAACAGAAAGCCGGGTGATGCATCGCGGGGATCATGAGCAACTGAAACAAGCTGTCACCCCCGCCGAACTTATGGCGCTGGCCCGGCATCGCCCCAGCCGGGAAATTCCTCCGAAAGCGAGGGACGCAGTACCACGGGCCGACGCCTAGCCTATGCCCAATGGCTGTCCGTAGCGGGTAGAAATTGAAACGGCTGCATCGGTTGATCGTGACCTCGACCACCTATCGGCAGGTGTCGAAGCGGACCCCAGAACTGGAACGCCTGGACCCCGACAATCGCTGGTTGGGCCGGATGTCGGTACGCCGACTGGAAGCCGAGGCGATCCGCGATTCGCTGTTGGCAGTGACCGACAGCCTCAATCCCCAAATGGGGGGCCCTTCGGTGTCGGTCACCGAAGATTACGAAGGCCGTGGTGTCGTCGGTAAACGCGAACTGAACGTGTTCGGCAAACCCTACGGACCCATGGAGAAAGTGCCGGACACAGCCGCCCGACGCCGCAGTATCTAATCTATCTGCAAGTGCTGCGTTCGATTCCGCTGAGTATGTTGGAAACCTTCGACTTGCCGACCATGACCCCCAATTGCGACGCCCGCCGCTGTTCCACCGTGACACCGCAAGCATTGCTGCTACTCAACGATCAAGCTATCGTTCAACATTCCGAGCTTCTTGCCGAGCGATTGTGGAAAGAAGCATCTTCCCCCGAAAAACGCGTGCAAAGCTTGTTCGAGCTGCTCTACTCGGAGGCACCGACAGACGCGGAAATGAAACTGTGCCTGGACTTTCTGCGTTCGCAGGCAGACTATTTCCGCGAGCATGGCACGCCGGATTGGCTGACCCAAGTCAAGAAAACGCCGCATGCCCCGGAAAAGCGAGCCACGGCCATGCTCTGCCAAACGCTGCTGTGTACCAATCGATTCCTCTACGTCGATTGACGCTCCAAGAAACGCAGACGGGCGTTCGGTTGTCAGAGGGGGGAGCAACCGAGTTTGAGCATGCACTGCTAAGCAGTGATGCTATCAGCCTACAGGCGTGCATACGCCATCGAGCGAGTGTGCAGGTGCCGTTTCGCGTTGGGCGAATCTGGGGCGAATCCAATCCGAGCTCATCACCTCACCAACTTGCCTCAAGTCGGCTTACTGACATGGACGAATGTTCACAATGCGGTTAAGCTGAAGGAACGAAGCCCCCCAATTTCGTTTCCTTATCGGAGGCAACATCCATGTCGAAGAAAACCTCTATAGTAATTCCTGGACCTGAGACCCCGAAAGCATCGGCAAAGACGGCTGAGGAAACCACCGAAGCGAAGAAAATTCGCGACACTCACGAAACCGCCGAAGCGAAGAAAATCTCCGAAACCAAGGAAGTCCACGACGTGAGAGCCCTCACCGATGCGTTATCAGCCCCCTTTGCTGTCGAGGAGGTGAAGTGGAAGCCGCAAGCCATCAAAAACAATCGAGCATTGGCCGTGGCGTATGTCGATGTCCGCGTGATTCAAGATCGGCTCGATGAGGTACTGGGCGTCGAAGGTTGGCAAGACGAATACCAATTGCTCCCCGATGGTTCGGTGATGTGCCGCCTGCGCTTGAAACTGGGCAAACGCTGGATCACGAAAATGGATGTCGGTTCCCCTAGCGAGCAACCGGACGGAGGTGATCGGCTCAAAGCGGCGTTTTCCGATGCTTTGAAACGTGCCGCCGTAAAATTCGGCATCGGTCGTTACCTATACCGCTTGCCGGTGCAATGGGCCGACTATGACCCGACTAAAAAACAGTTTGTCAAGACGCCCATCTTACCGCCGTTAGCTCGACCGAAAGCGGTTCCACAAGCATCAACCACGCCACGGAGGGCACCCGCTGCGCCGACGCCAGTGCTGAGCGAACCTACGCTTGCGTCAGTTTCAGCGACAGCGACAGAGGCAGCGTCAGTGTCAAGGACTCCGTCCACTTCAACTGTGCCGTCTCCAACTTCATCCAATGCGAAGACCTCGGCAACGAAACCGGCCGCATCGCATGCGCATCTGCCGACAAATGGGGCTGAGTTGCATCGTCGGTTGCGGGATTACGATGCCAAATTGGCCGCGCAGGGATTGTGTCCTCTGGGGGCATTGCTGACCCATGTCACGCAAGCGGGGGTGCAAGCGGGGTTTGGAGCCGATCTGACCTTGTGGACCGGGAACGCGATTACTTTGGCCGTCGAAGAAACCAAAGCATTTGAAGCGTCCCTACGTCGGCAAACCCAAGCCAAGACCAACGACGAAGCCAAAGCGGTCGCCTAAGAGCGACAGCAGCAACGATCGGAGGTTATAGTTGTCGTGCGGGCGTAAGATCGACGAGAGCAGCGATGGTTTGCCATAATTTTCGTGTGATCGTAATATTGATGGCTAGCAGCGATAGTGTGTAGCAATCTTCGAGTCGTCGAAGTCTAAAATCGACGTGGAGTAGCGCTTGGGCGTTGTTGTCGTCGTGAGCTAAAATGCTCTCGACGGATGTGGCCGAACCTTGCGGATCGATCGGTTGTCTTGGCCGTTACCATTGCTTGTTCCATCGATTGTGCCGTTGTTATGGATGCACATACGCTCGAATTGTTGGAGTTTGCCAAAGTCCGCGAATTGCTGGCCGGCTATGCCGCCAGTTCGCTGGGCAAAGAATTGGCGCTCCAACTCGAACCGCTCTGCGATCTGCCGACGATTCAGGAAGAACTTGATCTGGTCGCGGAAATGGCCGATGCCATTATGGTCGGCAAGCCACCTCCGTTCGGTGGATTGCACGATGTGCGGTTGTTGGTTCGTCGAGCGGCGATCGGCACGATGCTGACCGCAGAGCAGTTGCTCGAGGTGGCCGACACGCTCAATTGCACCGGGGCGATGTATCGCTATCGCATGCGGTTGGATGAGCGGTTAACCAAGTTGATCGATCTGTTAGGCTCGATCGAAGATCTCGGCGTCGTGGCGAAAACGATCACCGGTTGCATCGACACGCGCGGTCACCTCTTGGATAGTGCTAGCCGCGAGTTGGCGCAAGTGCGGCAGAAATTGGCCGACCTGGAAGAACGCGTCCAATCCGAAGTGCGTCGCCTGCTCCGCGATCCGAAAATCCGCGAGATTCTGCGTTATCCCAATGCCACGGTCAACGGCGATCACTACGTATTGCCCGTGGCAGCGAATCATCGCCAGAAATTGCCAGGGGTGATCCATCGCACGAGTGCCACCGGCGAGACGGTGTTTATCGAACCTGCCTCGATAGCCCAACTCTCTGCGGAACGCACGTTGTTAAAGTCGGAGGAAGATCGCGAGATTCGCCGAATCTTGCGGAAACTGTCGGCCGAGGTGGGCAAAGTCGCCAAACCGCTAACGCATGCCCTTTTGGTGATGGCTCGCTTGGATCTGATCACCGCCAAAGCACGCTACGCTCTCGATTACCAAATGACCAAGCCGGACCTGAATACCGAAGGCCGACTCTGGCTGCGTTCAGCCCGACACCCGTTGCTAGAGCACCTATTTCGTCACGGCACACCGACGGTCGGCGCTGTGCCTTCCGATGTGGCCCTGGGCCGTACCGTCCCCAACATGATTCAACCGGGGGAACGCAAAGTCGTGCCAATCGATGTGCGTTTGGGAATGGGCTTCAATCTCCTGGTGATCACCGGCCCCAACACAGGCGGTAAGACCGCCGCCCTGAAGACGACGGGTTTGTTGGCAGTGATGGCCTTGTGTGGCATGCACATTCCAGCGGCGCAAGGCAGTCAGGTGCCGTTGTTTCGGCAAATCTTGGCCGACATCGGCGATGAGCAAAGTTTGGAACAGTCGTTGAGTACGTTCAGTTCGCATATCTCGCGGATTGCCACGATCTTACAATTCGCGGACGAGCATAGCCTCGTGTTGTTGGACGAACTCGGTGCCGGGACCGATCCTACCGAAGGAGCGGCCCTCGGCCGAGCCATTCTCGATCACTTGGTGGAATGCGGTTGTCGTGCCATGGTGACAACTCATTTGGGCGATCTGAAAACTTACGCCTTCAGCAAAGACCAAGTTGAGAACGGGGCGGTCGAGTTTGACGTACAAACCTTGCAGCCGACTTATCGCTTGCGCATCGGCCAATTCGGCATGAGCAACGCCTTGAAGATCGCCCGGCGGTTCAAGTTGCCGAAAGTGCTGCTGGCCCGCGCTCATAAATATCTGCGCCGACGCAAAGGCCGTACGCCGGAGTTGTCGCGGTTGCAACAGTTGCGTCAGGAAGCGGAGAAAGCCCGGAGCGAAGCCTTGGCGGCCCGCCATCAAGCAGAGCAAGAACGCTTGGAATACGAGCGAAAGAAAGCCGAGATTGAGAAAGAAGCCCACCAGGCCGCGGCACTACGCGAAATGCGACTCGGATTGCAGCCCAACGCCTTAGTCTATGTGGAGCGGTTCGGCAAAACGGGCAAAGTGGTGCGATTGGACTTGCGCAAAAACACGGTGACGGTGAGTGTCGGCATCGGCCAATGGGAAGTGCCGCTAGAAGAGGTATTTCCCCCCGAACGAGCCACGAAAAGCGAGTGAGAGGGCAGATATAATTGGCCTGGGCTAACTCAAGTCTGCGGAGTCACCGCGCTGCGGAACGCTGGGCATGATCGGTCGCATTGAAAGTTTTCCCATCGTTTGCGGCTTTGGCCCCATGTACTGTGTTGCCGCAGTCGCCGTCCACTAAACAACGGAAAGACCGACTCCCGCTGCGAACTGTTCTCGCGGGCTACTCCTCCTATGAACCGCTCTCGTTCACTCTAGCCTAACGTTATAGAATGACCGGAGGATCTGTGTTCGTTGCCGAGGGGACCCGCAATGCCGTTCGAGAAGGTTGATACTCAAGTAGATTTTCCCGCTCAAGAACTCGCCATCCTCGATTTCTGGAAGCGGATTCGTGCCTTCGAGCAACGGCGGGAACGCAATCGCGGCGGACCACGGTGGTCGTTTCTGGATGGCCCACTGACCGCGAACAATCCGATGGGCGTGCATCATGCTTGGGGCCGCACCTATAAAGACGCCTATCAACGCTACTTCGCCATGACCGGCCACGAACTGCGCTATCAGAACGGCTTCGATTGCCAAGGTCTGTGGGTCGAAGTGGAAGTCGAGAAAGAGCTGAAACTCTCCAGCAAACGCGACATCGAAAATCTGGTGCCGGGCGATCCGTTTGCCAGCATCGATCGCTTTGTGCAATTGTGCAAGGATCGGGTCAACAAATTCGCGCGGATTCAAACCGCGCAGTCGATTCGACTCGGCTATTGGATGGACTGGGACGACC
>CALEEC010000086.1 GCA_937949245.1 uncultured Gemmataceae bacterium
GCGTTTAGCTGATGATGTCGCGGACTACGGTGCCTTTGACGTCGGTCAAACGCATGTCGCGGCCGGCGTAGCGGAACGTCAGCTTTTCGTGGTCCAATCCCAGCAGATGCAACACGGTGGCGTGCCAGTCATGCACATGCACTTTGTTGGCCATTGCTTCGTAGCCGTAATCATCGGTAGAGCCGTAACTGAGGCCGCCGCGGACGCCTCCCCCGGCTAGCCACATGGTGTAGCCTTTGTTGTTGTGATCCCGGCCATCGGTGCCCTGGGCATACGGCGTGCGACCGAATTCCCCGGACCAGATGATCAGCGTATCTTTCAGCAGGCCACGAGCTTGCAGATCGGTTAGCAGTCCCGCAATGGGTTTGTCGATGGCGGTGCAATTGCGAGTCAGATCCTCCCGCAAGTTGCGGTGCTGATCCCATCCGCCGTGACACAATTCGATAAACCGCACGCCCGCCTCGGCAAAACGACGGGCCAACAAACACTGCCGGCCAAAATCGTCGGTCGCCCGCTCGCCGATGCCGTAGAGTTTCTTGGTGGCCTCGGTTTCTCGGCTGAGGTCCATTACCTTGGGCATGTCGCCTTGCATGCGGAAGGCCAGTTCGTAGGCTTCGATCAAGCCTTCAATCTCGGCATTGCCCCCCTGCGGATCGAAAGCGGCCCGATTGAGTTCCTGCACGAAATCGACCTGTACCCGTTGCGTCGAGGTCGATCGGCGCGGATTTTTCAAATTGCTCACCTGAGCGGATTCGACCGGCCGACGATTGGTACCGATCCGCGTTCCCTGATAGACCGCCGGCAGGAACGAACTGCCGTAATTCACCGGGCCGCCGTTATTGATCGGCGGACTAATGGTCACGAAGCCGGGCAGATTCTCATTCTCCGTTCCCAAGCCGTACAGTACCCACGCCCCCATCGATGGCCGGGGAAACTGGAAGATCCCCGTATGCATTTGCACGAACGCTTGCGGATGGTTCGGAATGTCGGTATGGGCCGAGCGAATCAAGCACAACTGATCGGCATGTTTCGCCAAATGCGGGAACAATTCGGAAATCCACAGCCCACTTTGGCCATGCTGCCGAAATTGGAACGGCGAGCCGAGCAGTTTGCCACCGCCAAAACGTGACCGGCCTGTAAACGGTTTGCCGTCGTCGGCTTGCAGTTTCGGCTTGTAGTCGAAGGTATCGGTATGCGATGGACCACCTTCCATGCACAGGAAGATAACGCGTTTGGCTTTCGCGGGATGATGCGTCGCTTTGGGCGACAGGGGATTGGCCTTTTTCTCGGCCGACCAAGTATGGGCCAAGCCGGCAAACGCGACATAACCGAAGCCCAGCGAACTGGTCTGAAGCATCTGGCGACGCGAAAACGTCGGATTCATCGGTTGGATCCTCACAGGGTTAAGTTCTCATTCAGTGGCAACGCCATCGATGCGATGGTGCGTGTAGGGGAAACCTCGCGTCTCGTTTCAGTTCAGGTACAAAAACTCCGCCGATGCCATCATGGCTTGGCATAGCGCGGTCCAGGCTTCCCGCGTGGCACGTTCGCCGCTAAGACGTTCGCGCGACAGCGACAGCCAGTAGGTATTCAAAAATCGTTGGGCGGTCTGGATTTCTGAGTCGCGGGGCGTTCGCCCGTAGAACAGCAGATATGCCCGCTGAAGACGCTCTGCATCGCTCGAAGCCGAGCGATAGAGTCGCTCCGCGGCCGATTCGGCTTGTTGCAGCACGAAGGGGTTGTTCAGCAAATACAACGCTTGTGCCGGCACCGAAGTCGTCGGGCGATCCCCATGAACCGCACTGGCATCGGCAAAATCGAACAATGCCAACGCTTCCGGCACCTGATCGCGGATAATCGGCAGGTAGACCGACCGATAATTGTTCATCGGTTCGCCGGAGCGGAACCCCGGACGCGGTAGCATGGGAAAGCTCCCTGCGGCACCGCGAGCTACGGGCGAACCGATTGGAGGTGTCCGGCTCAAGTTCCCGCTGACCGCCAACATCGCATCGCGAATTGCCTCGGCATCCAACCGGCGTTTGCTCTGACGCCACAGGAAGACGTTGTCCGGGTCTTTCTCGTAATTGCCCGCGTGGAATTGCGACGACAACCGATAGGTGCGGCTTAACACGATCTCACGGATCAATTTTTTAACCGACCACCCCTCTTGCATGAAACGGAGGGCCAAATAATCGAGCAACTGCGGATGCGACGGCAGTGCCCCCGAGTTGCCGAAGTTGTCCGGTGTAGCCACGATCCCGCGGCCGAACAAGTGCAGCCAAATGCGATTAACCATCACCCGCGCCGTCAAGGGGTTGGACTCCGAAGCGATCCAGTCGGCCAATTCGAGCCGGCCACTGGTCTTGCCGATCTTCACCGGTGTCGGGGTCAGCACTTGCAGGAAGCCACGAGGCACCGTTTCGCCAGGTTTGTCCACCTCGCCACGAATCAGCAAGCGAGCATCGCCGGGGAAATAGCGATCGCGTACCCCCATTGCGTATTGGTACGGTTCGCCCGTCTGGGGATCGTGAGTACGCAGTTGATCTTCCAACTGACTGATACGACTACGGAGGAAGAGTAGCCGGACTCCCCCGTCTTGCCGGGCCGTCTTCAGGGCTTCGGCAAACTCCTGTTGTGCCGCTTCCAACTGCTTTTGCACGGCGTCGCGTTGGGCAGCGGTCATTTTCGTGCCGACCTTTGGCACCCCCGAGTCGTCACTTAGCTTGAGCAATGGCGCTGTTTGCACGTTCTGCACCACCCGCAATGTCCCGAAACAAGTCTCGGTACTGCGGAAAATGCCTGCCAGTGCGTAATAATCTTTCATGGGGATCGGGTCGAACTTGTGATCGTGACACCGGGCACAAGCAGCTGTCAGCCCGAGGAAGGCTTGCGACACGGTGTCGATCTGCTCATCGATCAGATCCGCGGCGAACTGAGCGGGGTTCCGTTCGTTGTGTGCTTTCGGTCCGATGGCCAGAAAGCCTGTGGCGATGAGCAGTTCCGCGCGATGCTTCTCATCTTTGGCCGGCAGCAGATCCCCGGCCAACTGCTCGCGGATGAATTGGGGATACGGCTTATCCGCATGGAAGCTCTGGATGACGTAATCGCGATACCGCCACGCATGCGGATACGGAATGTTCACCTGTCGGCCGCTGGACTCAGCATAACGGGCCACGTCGAGCCAATGTCGGCCCCAGCGTTCGCCAAACGCCGGCGAGGCCAAGAGGCGATCGACTAAGTTTTCCCATTTCTTTGGGTCGCGATCCGAAGTGAGCTTCTGAATCTCTTCCGGCGTCGGGGGCAGACCGATCAGGTCGAAGTATAAGCGACGCATCAGCGTGTTTTCGTCGGCATCGGC
>CALEEC010000087.1 GCA_937949245.1 uncultured Gemmataceae bacterium
TACCGCTTCTGGAAAAGTGAAGAGGAAAGTAGTCCTATAAACCCATGCGGAGTAGTGCCGTGACCCAGCGAACCCTAGCAAGCCATTTTCAAGTTCGCCGGTATGGCGATTTCACGCTAACGGATGCGATTCGCCCCGCTCTGGACATTCCGGTGATCCCCCGTGAAGGCTATCGTGTGCGGCCATACCGTGATCCACAAACGGGAATGCGACTGCGAGTCGTGTCAGCTTCGGTGTCTGCGGAACGGCTTTTTGATGTCTTCCTCGCCCTGCTGGAACTACTCAGCGACACGGTGGATGTCGTGTTAGAAACTAGCCACGACACTGGGGAAGATCGTCATGTCGATTTGCGTCGTTCCGATATTGATTTGCCGGTTTTACTAAGCCATTTCTGCGAACAAGAAGAGCTATTGCTCAACGATGGCTGTTTTGGGGTTGCTGTGATCGCTAAGAACCGTCCCTGGGAGGTACAACTCGACGAGCATAAAATCATTCACATCTATGCCCCCAAATCAAAACCGTTCCGCAGAGTTCTGAGGAGATTAGGGTTGCGTCGTGATGACGATCTGCAACTCATTTCAGAAGCCGATCACATTCATCATACGACTGCATCGTATGCTGCGGCGTTTCATTCGTTGTCGTGTCTGTTGGGAGC
This sequence comes from uncultured Gemmataceae bacterium, assembly GCA_937949245.1. GTDB lineage: Bacteria > Planctomycetota > Planctomycetia > Gemmatales > Gemmataceae > CALEEC01. The sequence goes on from CALEEC010000087.1 coordinate 656, forward strand.
AGTCGATTTTGATCAGGTTTCCAGCGATGAGCGATTTTTTGAATGATTCTTACCTGGAGGATGGGATGGTCTTTCAGAATCGCTCATTGCGGGAATCTCCTCCGTTTTTTTCTTGAGTTTGGGTTGGTGCACAGATAGACTATCCTTGAATTTACCCGAAAAATTGTGTTCCGAGGCGGAAATTTCTGGTTTCCAGCATCCCGATAGGATCTCCGTTTTCCTTGGCACTTCTGCTAGTTCGCGCGGATGGACGCCCATGATGGACAGTCCACAATGGCGAGCACCAAGAGCGATCGATGCTTTACAGCGAAGCCTCGCTCAGTGTTCCTCTTGGATGGAAGCTCTGCGAACCGAAGTCGACTCCTTGCTTGGACTAGTGCATGCCGATGGCTGTGTTCTGATTTCCCCAGATCAGAACAAACTATCATTGGGTTGGATACCGAACACCTTTGCCGATTGGTTACGCAGCGATTCTTGGCGGAGCCTCGAAACCAACACGGCCGTTACCCTCATCGACCGTACCCATGATCCGCAACTCGGCACCGAATGTTGGTTGATTCTCAATATTTCCCGGGGGGAAGAAGGCGTCATCGTTTGGTTCCGGCGTGCGAGTGAAGCCAATCCTTGGACCGAAGAAGATCGGCAAATGGCGGGCGAACTTCGCGTGCTTCTGTTGGAACATTTGGTGCGTGTTCGTCGTTCTCAGGTAAAGCGTGATCACCTTGCCTATCAGCAGCGATTCCAACGCATTCTCGATGCCTTGTCGCCGTTTGTCGGGCTTCTGACCCCAGATGGCACTCTGATCGAAGTCAATCGCTCCGCATTAGAAATCGCCCAGTTAACCCGAGAAGAGGTCATAGGCAAAAAACTCACCACCACTTATTGGTGGACCGACCCGCCCGCTCTGGCGTCCCAATTGGAATTAGCGATTCTACAAGCTGCCCGTGGAGAAACGGTTCGCTTTGATGTCCAAATTCGCGTTGCCGAGAATCGGCGTTGTTGGATTGATATGCAACTGTCGCCATTGTTGGATGCCTCGGGAGAAGTCGAACTGATCGTTGGCTCAGCAGTGGATATGACGGAACGGCGACAAGCCGAAGAATCTCTTCGCCTAGGTGAAGCACGCATCCGTGGAATTGTGAACACTGCCCCGGATGCTATCATGACGTTGAATGAATCTGGGCAAATTGAATCCGCTAATTTGGCTGCGGAACGCCTGTTTGGCTACACCTCCGAGGAACTTCTCGGCAAACCGATCAGTGAGCTCACTCCCGGGGATTCTCACGCTGATCAACCGTACATCCCCCAAGTGGGGCGATACGAACGTGTTGCCCGCCGACGCAACGGCGAACAATTCCCCATCGAACTTTCGATCGGCGAAATGCGTGTGGGATTCAAACGAATTCTGATCGGTATTGTTCATGATCTAACCGAACGCAAGCATCTGGAAAAACAACTGTTGCAGGCACAGAAAATGGAGGCCATCGGTCGGCTCGCAGGAGGGGTGGCCCACGATTTCAACAACCTGCTGTCGATTATCCTAGCCTCAAGCAGCACGTTGTTGGACGAGATGGATCCTGAGGACGAAGCCTATGCGTTGGTTTCCGAGATCGAGAAAGCAGGAGAACGTGCCGCCGGATTGACCCGACAATTGTTGGCCTTCAGTCGTGGTCAGATTCTCGAAACCAAGATTTTGGACCTGAACCAGGTCATCCTCGGGGTCGTGCGGATGCTACGGCGATTGATCGGCGAGGATATCGACTTAGTTACCCGACTAGCACCCGATTTGGGACGAATTCGTGCCGATTTGGGGCAACTCGAGCAGGTCATTTTGAATCTCGCCGTCAACTCCCGCGATGCGATGCCCGACGGCGGACGGATTGTCATCCGCACTCGCAACGTGAGCGAAGAGGAACTCCCCGCCGAAGTACGTCAGAATATGCGTCCAGGACCATGCGTGATGATGTCCCTACGAGATACGGGTTGCGGCATGGACGAGACGACGAAATCGCATTTGTTTGAGCCTTTTTTCACTACCAAAGGCCCAGGCAAAGGCACCGGCTTAGGGCTTGCCACGGTGTACGGTATCGTCAAACAGAGCGAAGGACACATCACCGTCGAGAGCGAACCCGGAAAGGGAGCCTTGTTTTGTATCTATCTGCCCCGCGTCGATGCCGCCCCGGCAGACGATTGGCTGGCCACGAACAAAATGCGCGATCAATTCTCGGGCCATGAGACGGTGTTGTTGGTCGAAGACGAAACGGATGTGCGCGCTTTGGCGAGTCGTTTGCTGAAAAAACGCGGTTATCGGGTTTTGGAAGCTAGTGACGGTCACGAAGCATTGGAAATCGTCGAAAAACAAACCGAAGCGATCGATCTTTTGTTGACGGATGTGGTCATGCCCAAGATGAATGGGCGAGAGCTAGCCAACCGAATCCTGCAACTACGCCCGAATATGCGCATCCTGTACTTTTCTGGATATACCGACGATTCTATCCTACGGCATGGTATCAACGCTGCTGGAATTCACTTCTTGCAAAAACCCTTCACCCCCGACACTTTGGCTCGCAAGGTCCGTGAGGTCATCGATCAGAAAGTGTAGCTGGAGTTGGGGTGTCCCCGAAGGGGGTTGAAGCCACAGGCATACAGCAGAATGATTGCGTTCGCCACGAAAACGAGGTGATTCGGTCGCAAACATCCTGGGCTGGTGCTGCACATGGTTGGCCTTCATAGGACGCCACGATCATGCGATGCTTCGGTTCGGCAACACCTTGGCCAACTATAATCCGCGTACTTCCTGGAAGATGGAAGATCGACAGCAAACGGGTTAGCCAAGGGAAGTGGAATCAGTTTGTTCCTAGAGCTTTCACCAGATTGCGCAAAGGATAGTCGATCCAGGCTTGGAAACGATCCTTGGCTTGCATCACGGAATAAACGCGACGAGTGAAAGCGAAAGTCTCCTCAAGGTCGATATTCCGAACTTTACCTCCCACGGGACTGATTCCATCGATCACGAATAATCGGCGCGGGGCTGTCAGTGCTGCGATATGTGGAATATCACCGACGTGCAGCAATCCAGGTGCTAGCACGCCCATCGATGTTCCAGCAGCGTAAGGCGAATCGGTGAGGAGCGTGATAGGCCCCTCTATGGTCGCGACCGCAGAGATGCGATCGCTAAACAATGCCGAAGCCCCGAGAGCCACCACAGAGGCCCAACCGATGCCGACGAGAGGAAGGATTTTTTGCGGAGTCGGTGACATCCAATCCAAGACAGCTTGCACATCTGTTAACCATTGCCCCAACAAGGGCCGGCCAATCCAAATGCCATGCTCAGCCGCATTGTGATCGGGTGCGCCGGCAATCGCATTGCTGTTAGGCCGAGTCTCCCCTGTCGCACGAAGATCCGGCACCACTACTTGCCATCCTGCGTCGAGCAATTCCTGAGTGATTCGATGTTTCGCTGCACGATCTTTGCCGTCCAGATGAAGCACGAGGCAAGCCGGCAACTTGGCCAAGGTGGAATCTTTTGCCAAAACTCGGCAGGGAATTGGGAAACCTGCCTCGCTTTCGATCCGCAAAGGCCAGGAGAACATATCGCCGGTTTTGCTGGGAGATCCGAGGTTGGCTCGTCCTCGAGTTAAGTTAGGCAAACTACCGAGTTGTTCGACGAGTTGGCGACGCAGGTCGGCCGCCGTCGCTTCCCACATTGGTGCGTGCGTGGGTGCGAGTCGTTGCACCTTCTGAACAAGTTCTTTGCCGATGTCTTTAGCCAGAGTTGCAGGAAAACGGAACGTCTCAGGACGATTATTCGGGGGTAATACCTCCAGTGCCTCGGGGGGCTCCACATCGAACTTCGGTTCTGGGATAGGTTCTCCCGTGCCGATTCCTTTGAGCCAACGCGTCATGAAGCCATACATCGCCTCACGCATGGCCTGGTTGTAATCATGTCCCGAATCAATAACGACATGTTTGAGACGATCATTAGCCCGATAAAGTGCAAAGATTTGTTCCGCACGAGCAACGGATTTCTTCGCTTCCCCGACCGAAAATTGAAAGGCATCTTTCGTGGCATTGATGACCATCAAAGCCCTTGGGGCTATCAGACCTAATACATCGCCTTCTTCCGTGAAACGCAAGGCACCCGGTAAAACCTCACAAACACAACAGGCGGCCTTCAAATAAGCCTGATAGGTTCCTACCGAGCAAACGGGCACAACTGCTTTGAAACGCTCATCTAAAGCCCCGATATACATCGATTGATTGCCGCCTCCTGACGCGCCGGTGACACCGAGCAGATTGGGATCGACTTCGGGGCGTGATTGAAGATAATCGGCAGCACGCATGTTATCATAAACTTGCAATCCCAATAGCGACTGTCCTACAGGCCAGAGCGTGCTACCATGGAGCGCACCGTGATAAGTTCCACGTCCAGGCTTGATAAAACGCTCACCAGCTCCGAAAGCATCGACCGCAAGAACGAAAAAACCTAACTTGGCCAGGCCGACACAACGGGACTGCACCACAGGATCTCGACGCGCCCAAGCCCAATGCCCGTGAACTACCAGCACTGCGGGTAATTTTTTCTCCGCGGGGGTATCAGGAACATACGCTGTTGCTGTTACCCATACATGCGGACGCGATTGAAAGGTCAGTTTTTGAATCTGGTAACCATCCTTACGAAT
>CALEEC010000088.1 GCA_937949245.1 uncultured Gemmataceae bacterium
AATCCCCAGGCGTTGCCTCGTGGCATAGCTTGGCCCGAGTTGTGCGACGAGGTGCATCGGCAAGGGGGAGTCGCCATCGTGGCCCATCCTTACCGTTGGGGCCAAGATTTCGACGGATTACTGGCACGGCATCAACCGCAATTCGACGGCGTCGAGATGATGTCCAAAAACATGGACGCCGACCAACGACGGCGCATCGCAGCCCTGCAAGCGAAGCACCCCGAATGGGCCTGCCTGGGCAACAGCGATTCGCACGAACTGGAAACGCTCGGCTGCTGCTACACCGAATTCGACGCGGTCATCCGCACCACGGCCGACTTGGTCGCAGCCATTCGCCAACGCAAGGGCAAGCCCAAACAACGCTCGCGCTGCCCGTCGTGGTGAACGTCTCTCATGCGTAGCTAACGATCGATGGATCGATCGATGTGATGCGGCACGCTAAGCACCGTCGCTGTGCGGCCATCGATCGATCGTCGCTCCGCCGGCACGATGCATCCAAGGTTCCAGCGGCACCTATATCACATCACGACTCCTGCGACGTTCTGTCAGTATCGACCGACCTCACGGCTCCTCCGAGGCTCCGTCGGCACCGACGCGGACGACTCGCAGAGTCGGGAACCGCGAACCGCCTTTGATCGGATGCCCAGCCAACACCACGACGCGTTGACCGATTTCGATCGCTTGGGCCTGGAAAGCGGCTCGAACCGCCTCGGCAATTCGATCCGCCCCCGGGGGCAGAATCGGCATCGGCACGGGGGTCATTCCCCACACGAGAGCCAAGCGGCGCTGCACAGCCTCGTAGGGGCCGGGAGCAATCAACTTCGTCTCGGGCCGATGCCGAGCCAACAGCCGAGCGGTTCGCCCCGTGTAGGTGGGCATGACGATCGCCGCGGCGCGGATCTCGTGGGCGAGTTCGCAAGCCTGAGCGGTCAGCGCGTTTTCGATCGATTCATCGGTATCGTACCAGCGCGTCGAAATTTTCCGGCCGAAGGTGGCCCAGTGGGCGTCGGCTTCGCAGACGATGCGGTTCATCGCTTGCACGGCTTCGACGGGATACGCCCCGGCCGCGGTTTCTCCCGAAAGCATGACGGCATCGGTGCCGTCGTAGATGGCATTGGCAACATCGCTGGCCTCGGCCCGAGTTGGTCGCGGATTGCCACGCATCGAGTCGAGCATATCGGTGGCCGTCACGACGGGTTTGCCGCTGGCTCGGGCCAAGGCGATAAGCCGTTTTTGCACCGTTGGCACTTGTTCCAAGGGGATTTCAACCCCCAGATCGCCGCGGGCCACCATGATGGCATCGAAGGCGTGAACGATCTTGGCCGCATGTTCGACGCTTTCAGGGCGTTCGATCTTGGCCATCACGGGAGCGTCCAACCCCACGGCGCGAGCCGCTTGCCGTAGTTCGTCGGCAGCCTCGGCACTCCGCACGAACGACATGGCCAGCCAATCGACCTGCATTTCGGCGGCAATTTGCAAGGCTTCGTGATCGCGGGGGGTGATCGCCGAGATCCCCAAGCGGGTGTCGGGCAGGTTGATGCCTTTGTTGGGCAACAGATTGCCTCCGACGGTAACCCGCGCCACGACCCGATCGGCCTCGGTGCGAACGACAACGGCTTGCAGTCGGCCATCGTCGAGCAGGATGCGTTGTTCGGGGGCGACCTCGGCGAGGAGTTCGGGTTCGGTGAGGACAATGTCATCGACATGTTTAGGCTCGGCGAAGCGAGAGAAGGCGAGCGAATCGCCGACGGTCAGCAGGCGTGGGGCCAGGAGTTTGGCGCGCAGTTTGGGGCCGGGCAGATCGGCCAAGACGGCGACGATTTTCCCCAGTCGTGCGGCCGACTCACGGAATTGGCGAATCCGCGAGCGATGCTCTTGGGCGACGCCATGGGAAAAGTTGATGCGTACGACATCGACGCCGGCAGCGAGGATGGCATCGAGAATGCCAGGCGCATCGGTAGCTGGGCCGAGCGTAGCGACAATCCGCGTGCGACGAATCATAGATCGGCCCCTCGGAGGGTCTGAGCGTGGTCATCCAATGGACCAAGGACAATTCAATCTCAGAAGATGTATGAATCGGGCGGGATGAATGCCACTTTTTCTGGTGGAACCTCCCTTCAGCGAACCGGGAGCCTCAGCGACCGGAGTTACGAGTTCTAGCTCCAGTCGCTAACGCTTCTGGCTCGCTAGAGCGAGACAGCGAGCCGGGAGCCTCAGCGACCGGAGTCTCTCCTCCCGAATTTTCCCAGCGAACCAAGCTCTAGACTGAACAATCCATCTAACATACACTGTTCGCGGCCGTGAACAAAACAACCATTCGAGGGATTTCCAAACAACGGCCCCTGGGCAATATCCTCCGAATTTGCCGCTCCCTTCATGAGGTGGAACATTTGCATCATGACCAATGTACCGCCTGATCCTTGGGACCGCCACGGCCCACCTGATGCTTCCACGGAATCAGCCATCCTCGAACCCGATCGAGACTTGCCTGGTGCCGTCATGATGATCCCCAATCGTCACTGGGGATTTGAAACCGTCTCGGCCGTCGATCATCCCGGAGTTTGTCTCAACTACTCGCATGCCCGGCGGGAAGGACTACTGCTGATGGGCACCGATGTCGATCATATGCGTCATCCGCATTTGTATTATGTCGTTGAACCAACTCCAGTGAACGGCCTACAGAAGTTGACTGCCTTTCGGCTCGTGCCACGGTACTTCCGCTGGCATCGTCTCCAGTTGTACTTCCCTCAACGGCACATCGGCCGACTCGACGAAACAACGCTATTGGCGATTCGGGACGAATTGGCTCGGCTCAACCCGCAGGAGTAATCCCTCGTGGCTTCGATATTCACGGAACATGTTCGGACCTTCGGCCCAAACAGCGATCCGACCAGCCAAGTGTTGCCGGCCTTGAAAAAATTGCTGCGTTACCATATGAAACGGAAAAATTTGCTAAACTCCCCCCCGAGATTCTTAGGCTATCTTCCTGAAACAGCGGAAGCTTGGTCAGATGACAACTTCGAGGACATTGTCGCTGATTGCTACATTTTCGCCATTGTCAAACGAATCGAGTCCCTACGCCACCAATTGCAAATCAAGTCGAACATCGATGGGCTGATCTCCCGAAATGTGGACAATTTCCTGCTTGAACGACAACAGAAGTATGACCCCATCGGATACGCCGTGTACCGCAACGTTCGCGATGCATCCCAGAACGCTGAAGCGAATGGTGAGCTCCGCATCGAGAACCCCAACAACGGTAAATTCAGCAATAGGTCGATTCTGCGACTCGGCGGAAGTTCCTCGAACACTCCAGCCAAGCGGGACCAAATCCGCACCCAATTGAATATGGTAACGGGATGGTCCGACAACGTTGAATCGCTGACAAAGGCTATCCAGCGAGGCCGGCAATGGGTGCGAGATTTCCTACAACAGTGTCTTAAGGCGGGGATCTCAGTGCTTCGATGCGGCGATTTGATCGAAGTCTTAGCCCAACGGGTTCGTTCCGATTGGTCGACACGACATGCTTCTCACTCGTCCGAGTCAGTCGCGTCCGAGTTAGCTAATCCAGAGAACGACAGCATCCAGCCAGATCAACGAATCGAAGATAGCGATCATCGGGAATGGCTGAAACGCGTCATCCCCAAGCGAATTGCCAATCTCGACGTGCAAGCTCGTGTGCGCGATCGACTTATGGCCGTGTTCAAAGCTTTGGTAGAGCGGATCGATCGAGGGGAAGACTGCCCCAAACTGACCGAATTGAGCGACCAAATGAAGATTCCCCGATCAACGCTGTGGGGCGATTTACAGACCTTGAGAAAAATTATTGCCGAAATCAATCCTTCAAACTCGGATTCTCAGCCGTGAGTTTCGTTAATCCAAGATGCATAGAAAACATCAAGACTGGATGCATAGAAAACATCAAGACTGTAGTCCAGTATTCGTAAGGACAGAAACATGGCGACCCCAACTCCATCCGATCGAATCCGCACCGCGATCACGGCTGCGGCCGAGAAACTTTCTCGATCGGCGAACTTCTTGACCGGGGATCGCACCTTGCCTTCTCCCGGCGATCTTTATGTCTTCAACCTCGGGGAAGAAGTCGGCATCGAGTGGTTGGTGGTGCGTACTCACCCTGACAACCCGGACTTGATTCTTCTAGCCCCCATTGATGACTTCCCCTTCGCTGCCCCTCCCGACCTAGTCTTGCCCATCGACCGCGTGGGTCGGCCTATGACCGTGCGTTGCGGCGAAACCGATTGGTTCCCTAAATCTCTATTCCACAAACGATTTCGAGTCGGGGTCATCTCGGAAGACGTACTCGCGTTGGTGAAGGGACACTTAGCCGATCTCGCACGAGGTCACTTGGCAGGTGCTCAAGATCCCGAAGCCAACGGAGATCCCGAATACGAAGATTGGATGGCCGAGGTAGCTCAGGCGAGAGCTTCCCTACTTGCTCGTGCCGCATTGATGCTCGTGACGCCCCCACCTCTTCCCGCCACTGAGCCTCTACCAGAATTCGCCCTGGCGGCAGAACCCGGAGGGCATTTCTGGGAATCGCTCCCCCGCCCTGTGGTCAAGGAACTGATGGCCGTGGCGGACGAACCGTTGTGGCGAACGAACCCCGTTTGGTGCATCGAATTATTGCGCAAACGGCAACCGGAAATTGCCGATCTGTTGCAACGGGCACTGCCACGGACCAATTCGGGAGTGGTGGGGCTTGTGGTCGATGTAATCACCCAGCATTCGTTGATCGTCCCGCTTATTGTGGAGCGATCGTTGGAATGGCAAGTAGATCCTACTTTGCCATTTCGCCAACAGGACACCTTGCCGGAACTCCTTGGGCGACTTCTGCGCTCGCTGGGCTTGCCGAATCGAAAGGACGTGCCCGAACGGTTCGCTTTTACCCTACGCGATCCGCTAAGTCGCCGCAGCGACGGTCCGTCCATGCACCTAGCCGGATTGCTAGCCATCATTCGCCATGCCAACGACAATCCGCCGTTGTTCGATCGATCCTGCTGTGTGGCCCAACCGAATGGAGACCGACTCCCCTCTAACGGAGACCGACTCGTTTCCATCGGCAACATGGAGAACAAACTCGAAGCCTTCCGCCGAGAATATGGGACCGGCACCTTGCTTGTGCGTTGCCGAGACGCTCTTGCTGCCGCGTTCGACAAATATTTCGACACTGTCTGGGAAGTCGATTCGTTCGACGAATTAGCCCAAAAGCTAGAAAGCGAAGGATTACTCCAAGTCTTCCTAGACGGTCAGCCGCTCAGTAGACGAGATGCCCAAACGGTCCTGAGCCGAATTCGTCATCTCGAAAGAACAGAACACCGTTATACCGAAGCACTCACTCTTGCCCAACGCGCTCAACGTGTGGGTTTCCATGTTGAAGTCCCCCGACAGATGCAACGGGAGTTTGGGCAATGCATCATCGATCTGTATCGCCATCTTGGAGCCTACAAGAAGGCGGCCCAGCTGGCTCGCGAGGAATACTCACGATCACGGTCTTCAGCAATCCAGTCTTACGAAGATCAAGCATTAGCTGACCTAAACTACGCGGCCGCGCTGTATGATCCCCATTGCTTCGCGGCCATCCACGATCTTTTGAATCCTTGGTTGGAACGATTGAGCGACGATCCGCGACTCATAACGCCACTGACTCGGATAAAACTATTCAATACGCTCGGCCGGGCTTGGGTGGCTTCTGAACGGAGGGGTTGGGAAGGACTATTCCAGCGTTCAGAACAAATCCTGCAAGAGGTGGAGCCAACCGACCTGCCACGGACTTGGTGCTACTTGGCCCACGGTTACCTGCGATCAGAACGATTGCCCGAAGCCAAGCATGTCCTGGATCGCATCGAAAAGCACCCTGGCCTCGACGAGATGTCGCGCAGGTTCTTCTGTTTCTTCCAAGCCGACTTAGCCCGACGACAAGGCCGTATCTGGTCGGATCCCGCGATGGAAGAAGCCACCACAACGCCCCGTTCCGATGCGGTGCCGCAACGGACCGGAAGAACGACTTCGGTGGGGCATCCATTGGCGTTCTATCTCCAAGCAACAGCCCGGCAGCCTGGGCGTTCGTCGGAAGATGCGCTCGACCGTTTTCGACGGGCACGGGAGTTTCTGACTCAAGATATGCCAGACGACGATCCAGAAAACATTCTACAATTTTTAGTGGACTGCTTATCTTTAGCGGAAGCTGGTTGGAAGGGGGATTCCACGCAATGGCGTCAAATGATTGCTGCCATCGAGAGCCATCTTGCGAGATCGGCATCGGAAAGCGACGGCTTTGCGAGCTACTATGCGGAGAAAGTCCCTGCGAAGGAGTCTGCTCCGAGCCAAGCCGCCGCGGAACGGTTGCTGAATCGCGTGCCTTTTTTCTGAACGGACACGCCATGCGTGTAGTGAACCACGACGCATGTCCCCCCGGCGAATACAAAACACGGCAGGCGGGCGCCCGCCGTTCGGATGGAGGCGCTTTTCGCTCTTGCCCCATCGTTCACCCGTGCCATAGTCAGCACGACCTCAGGGCGAAAGTTCCTCTTTTGGGGGTGGGACGCGGTTCGGGCCTGGCCCCTGATATTGTTTCCAGTACGCTTCGTGGAACGGATTGCGTTTCGGTCCTGGGACCGATTCGTTGACCAAAAACGGCGGCAACGTGTTCCACCAACGATCGTACTCGGCTTCCAGTTGCTGCACGATCTGCGGTTGCTGTGCCGCGAGGTTGTGTTTTTCTCCCGGGTCGGCCTGCACATCGAACAATTGCCACTGCTTTTGTCCCTTGGCCGAGTCGCTTACCAGATGCCAACGCGAAGTACGCACGGCACATTTGGCATATTTCCAGGCGTCGGGCTTCTGGCCTTGGGGCCAACGGCCGACATGGGTGAACAAGGTGCGGTCGTCCCACGGAGCATTCGGATCGCGCAACAGCGGCACCAAGCTGCGTCCCTCGATTTGACGGCGCAGCGTGTCGGTGAGTTTGGCCCCGGCAATCTCGGCTAGGGTCGGGAACACGTCGATGTGAGCTGTCAGAGCCGCGACATCGGCCGGCCGCAGCGTGCCGGGCCAACGCCAGAACGAGCAAGCGCGGGTTCCGCCCAACCAGGGGGTGCCTTTGCTGCCCCGCATACCGGCATTGTACAGGGGCACGCCGATGGTTCCGCCATTGTCGTTCATGAAAATCACCAGCGTTTCGCGTTCGATGCCCCAAGCGTGCAGTTGGGCCAGCAGTCGGCCGACGTTGTCATCGATGTTGGCAATCATGCCGAAAAACTTGGCGAGGTTCGCGTCGGTCACTTGGTCGCGGTAACGAGCTTCGTCTTCGGGCCGGACCTGTAGGGGCGTATGGGGAGTGTTGGTTGCGATGTAGCAGAAAAACGGCCGTTGACCGCGGACCCGCTGCATCCATTGCAGCGCTTGCGCAAAGAACACGTCGGTGCAGTAGCCTTTCGTGGCGACGAATTTTCCATTGTGCCGCAGGACCGGGTCGAAGTAGGTGTTGCCGGGAGCGTCCCCACAACTGCCCGGATAACTTTGGCCGATCCCACCTCCGCCGTGGATGAACACTTCGTCGAAACCCCGACGCCCCGGTTGGTAGTCGTCCTCGTCGCCTAGGTGCCATTTGCCGAAGATGCCGGTAGTGTAGCCGGCCGACTGTAGTACCTGGGCCAAGGTCGTCGCTCGCAGGGTCAGCCGTTCGCGCTCCCAGATCGTATGCGTCACCCCGTTTTTGAACTCGTGCCGTCCAGTGAACAAGGCCGATCGCGTCGGCGAACAGGTGGGGCTGACATGAAAATCCACCAAACGCACGCCCTCGCGATGCAACCGGTCGAGGTTTGGCGTCTTGAGAATCGGATTACCATGACACGACAGATCACCATACCCTTGATCGTCGGTGAGAATGAACACGATGTTCGGTGGACGCTGGAACGCCTGGGCGGGGCATCGGGTCGCCGTCGCGAAGAGTCCCAGACACGTCAGCAAGAGCAAACGTAGCATCATAGGCGGAGCTTTCTTTCTCAAAAGATCCAAGGCAGCTGTGCGGAAGAACACCTCGAAAGAGGAAACCCCGACACGACTGCCGGGGTTTCGTAGGATGTAAAAAGGACGAGGCAGTCGATCGGTCGCTCACTCGCTCGCTTGATCGATCGAGCCGTCGCATCGCCCCGAGAGAAGGCGAACTGGGTCAGACGTTGGTGGTCACCTCAAAGCCTTTGCGATATTCTCGGCTGAGCATGGGGTTGGCACGGTCGGCCAAGGTGCCGACGAAGCGTTCGGTGGCCGGGTCGAGCGTCAGGCGCGGTCCGACGCGGCCGATCAGTTTGCTCGGATCGAGCTGATTGTCTTGCAAGTGGGCTTTCATCCGGGCCAAGGCATCGAGGGCGTCTTTATCGTTGCTCAACTCGGCCACTTGGTCGATGGGACCTTCGGCTCCCAAGCGATAGCTGATGTTCCCCAGATGGCACAGGGCGCTGGATAGGTGCCCTTCGAGGATGTCGGCGGTCAAGTCGGTAGGTTTTCGGCTGCGAACCGCTTTGACGAAGTTATCGTAGTGATGACTATCTCCGCCGCCGGAGAACTTGGTCACGATCTCGCCGGCCGGATTATAGACGATCCCGCTGTTGTAGTTGGGGCAGACCACGACGCCTTCGGAGCCGATGAAGATATTGCCGACCTTGGCTCCGCGGAAATCTTTGGTTGGTAGGCCGCGTACCTCGAAAATCAACTCGGCGTCGCCGTAATCGAAGACGCACAATTGCGTATTGGCCGTCTCGCCGTCATCGACGTATCCGAAGCGTCCGCCAACGCTGAGGACCGATTTGGGCAGTTCGTTCTTGCGAAGCCCCCAACGGGCTTTGTCCATTTCGTGGATGCCTTGATTGCCCAGGTCGCCGTTGCCGTAAGCCCAGATCCAGTGCCAATCGTAGTGCAGGTTCTTACGTTGCAACGGCAATTTGGGAGCGGGACCGCACCACAGATCGTAATCGATGCTGGGAGGAATCTTTTGTTCGCCGGCCACTTTGCCGATGCTGCCGCGTGGTTTGTAGCACAGACCGTAGGCCAGTTTGACCGTGCCGAGTTTGCCCGAATGCACATAAGCGATGGCGTCGCGCATGCCGGGATTGCTACGGCTTTGCGTGCCGGTTTGGCAGATCCGCTTGTACTTGCGGGCCGCCTCGACGATCATTCGGCCTTCAAAGACGTTGTGGCTAACAGGTTTTTCCACATAAACATCTTTGCCGTTCTGCATGGCCCAGATGGCCCCTAGGGCGTGCCAATGGTTGGGCGTCGCGATGGAGATGATGTCGATTTCTTTGTCTTCGACGACTCGGCGGATGTCTTTCTCGAATTTGGGGGCTTTACCTTGTTTGTTTTCGACTTCCTTCATGGCCTTGCCGATGACGGCTTCATCGCAATCGCAGATGGTAGTGATGACGCAACCATTGCGATTGGCAAATCCGCTGACATGGCTCATGCCTCGGCCACGAACGCCGACGACGGCCACGCGGAGTTTTTCGGAGGCGTCGGTACGTCGCGCGACGGCGGATTTTTCTTCGGCGCACGTCGGCACGGCTGCGGCCGCTCCGGCGAGTAGGGCCGACAACTTAGCCGAATTTTCTAGAAAATCACGGCGGGTGAGGAAACTCATGGTGCGTCTTTCTCTTGCTAGCGTTGTGGAAGACGAAAAAGCGGATGTGTGCCAAGTGTAGCCGGAAATTTGCCTTGGGGTCAACAAGCACCTTTGCAATTTCTTCAACTGGAGCCGGCTATCGGCGAAACCCTGCGGAGAACAACGAGGTTATTCGGCAAAGAATGCCGGCAAAAGAAGCCCCCCGTGCGCTGAGGCGTCAGCCCGCCAGGCTTGACGGATGCACGGGGAAAAGGTGAGTTGCCGGTCGAATCTCCAGTGATCATACTAGCTTTCGGCCGGCTTCAGGGCGAGGTGTTGCCGTTGCGTCCGGGTTGCGGACGTGTCGAGTTGTTGGCGTCGTCATCGAAGCGAAATTGCGGTTCGACCACCTGTTTGTCTTTCTGAGCCAACGGAATCAACAAGGCGTTGACCTTCCGTGGGTCGGTCGTCGGCGGTCGAAACGCACGACTGGCGTACCAGCGAATCAAGTTCCACAAAGCCAACGCCAACGCGACCCAGGCCAGCAGCGAGTAATGCCGTTGTCGTTCGGGATCATTGAACAATTCCGGGAACAACGAGTTACGCAACAACAAAGCCCCACCGAGAACCAACCAAAACACCATCAGGTAAAAGTTCATGAAGCGAACGAGCATGACTGGGACCTCGGTGCGGAGGAGATGTTCCTGGCGTCAGCGTGTCTTACGCGACTGCATCAGATTGAGAGCAGCCAATAGCAGACACGCCCCCAAGAGCGCTGTCAAGAGCTTCCCCATCACCCCGTAACCGATCCGCACATTGAGCAAATTCAACACATATCCACCGATGAAGGCCCCAACCACGCCGATAATGACGTTGCCCAAGGTGCCATAGCTACTTCCTTCCATCAACACGCTGGCTAGTAAGCCTGCGATCCCCCCTAAAATCAGGTAGACCGTCAAAGCCACGACTTCGTTTCGCATTAGCACGTTTATGTGATTCTCAAGTACGTCCATGAGTCGATCTCAAGTAAGGAAAGCAAAGTGAAGATAGCGGTTCGATCGCCAATAAGTCAAACGTAGTTCAGAAATCTGAAGCGGTCAAGTCCAACGAAGCGTTGCCAAAGTGTTGGCCAGCGAAGACAATCGAGGAAAGAACATGCTCGGACGATGAGATGGGGAGTGAACAGCAGAACCATGCAGCAGCCGTCGAGGAAAGTGGAACGCGAGTTTGGCGTGCCGTTCGCCGGGGAAATTTTGCCGGCCGACCAGTGGGTGCAAACGGCGCTGAAGCAGATGCCGGCCGATGGCCCATTGATTTGGTCCGAATTGTTTGGCCGGTCGGCCCCTGTCATTTTGGATCTGGGGTGCGGCAATGGTCGCTTCTTGATCGGCAGCGCTTGGAGTCGCCGCGATTGCGATCACTTGGGCGTCGATACGTTGCCGGTGGTTATTCGCTACGCGCGCAAGCGGGCCAATCAACGCGGCCTACGCAATCTCCGTTTCGCGGTTCTGGGGGCACGCGAGTTGTTGGAGCGCTGGGTCGTCCCAGCCTCGGTGGCGGAAATTCACGTCTATCATCCACAACCATATTACGAAGCCTCGCAGATGCATCGACGTCTCATCACCCCCGAATTTTTGATGTTGGTACATCGCTCGTTGCAACCTGGCGGATTGTTCGTCATTCAGACCGATCATCCGGGCTACTGGAAGTACATTCGCCAAGTGGTGCCGTTGTTTTTCGACTTTCACGAGCGTATCGGCCGTTGGCCGGACGCGCCCAAAGGCCGAACCCGCCGTGAGATCGTGGCTCTGCGGCGAGGTTTGCCCATCTTTCGCGGGCACGGCACGGCCAAACGCGATCTGGGGGTAGAGGAAGCGCAACGTCTCGCGGAGTCGCTCCCGCCGCCGACGTTTGATGCCGATCGCCGTATTCGCGATCTCGATCGACTGGCCTGAACGCTTCCCCGTGCTCCGCTTTGGTGCCGGTTTCGTGTCAGCACCAATTGCCGCTGGGCCAAGTGACGTTGTGGATCGGTGCCAAAATTGCTTGTACCTCGGCCAACAGCGTGGGGTCGATCGGTGTGTTCAACGCTTGTAGATTCGCTTCCAGTTCCTCGACCTTGGCCGCACCGCTGATGGTGGTCGGAATTCGCGGTTCTTGGAAGCAAAACTGCATTCCTAGAAAGGCCAGATTGGCTCCGCGGGACTGGCAGTATTCGGCCGCTTGCCGGCAGATGGCCTTCACTTCTGCCGAGGCTGGGTGCCAACTCGGCGGGCCACCGGGCGTCAGTAATCCCATCGACAGCGGACTGGCATTCATCAATCCGACACCGTACTGCTCGGCCAGTGGCAGCAATTCGGTCAGCAATAACGTATTTTGCAACGAGAAATGACAATAGCTGATCACCACATCTAAATTGCACTGCTCGATCGCTCGCTGGAGAATGCCCAACGGGTAGCCTGACATGCCGACAAAGCGACATTTGCCCTGACGTTTGAGCTTATGCAAGGTGTCTGCGGTCGTGGTGAAGATCGCTTCAAAATCGTCAGCAAATTCGATGTCGTGAGCGATCAGGATGTCTAGGTAATCGGTGCCTAGGCGTTTCAAGGATGCCTCGACGCTGTTGGTCAGGGCCGAGGGCGAAAAGTCGAACGAGGCGACATCGTTTCGGCCGGCTTTGGAGCACAATAAGATTTTGTCGCGCCAACCGCCCCGCAACGCGACGCCCAATACCGTTTCCGAGCGGGTTTGGCCATAATACGGGCTAGTATCGATCAGATTGATGCCCTGCTCGATCGCGTAGTGGACACAAGCGGTCACTTGTTCTTGCGACACCTCGCCATATTGATTGCCGAACGCGGCTCCGCCAAGGCTGAGGATCGACACTTCCAGCCCCGTTCGACCGAGTATTCGTCGTTCCATAGCTTGTCTTTCGCCTCTGAATCGAGCGATCGGTTCTAGCAGAGGGTTCTCCTTGAAAATAGACTAGCAGATCGCGCGCTTTTCGGGTAGCGAAGTCGGGGGAACGAGTGGCGAATCGTCGCACGGACTTTTCGCTTTCCGGTTCCCGAGGAACGCAGGTATGATCCATTGGGGAGAACATTTCACTGGCCGATCG
>CALEEC010000089.1 GCA_937949245.1 uncultured Gemmataceae bacterium
GTCAAGCTGACGACTAACCAAAAGCGATGCCAACGCCAGCCGCAGAGCCACAAAAATAGCCCAATCCCCATACCGACCGCAGCCGAGGGAAACGATAAACCGTGAAGTTCGGCCAGAATGTCGGGTGCGATCAGTTGCATGATGAATTTATCCAGGCACAGAGCAAGATTCCGCTAAGCGACTTTTCCCTCGCGGGACACTGTATGCTGCATACTGCTTCCCGGTTCGATTTGTCAAGCAGAGGAACGCCAAGCAGAAGATCGTCAAGCAGAGGAACGCCAGGCGATGCCAACAGGGGCCGCGTTCTGCACGCCGGAGACTAATTTTGCATATCCGCGGCTGAATTCTGAGTGAGGTTGCCGTTACCGTTGGGGAAAAATGGCGTGCATCGTGTCTGGGCAGCGAGTCGCTGTCCCAGCAGAGAGACTAGTGCCATGGTGCCGACAGCGAAGGCCCCGAGCCAAAACATCCACGGCGGCCCCCAGGCTTCCATCACAGCGGAACTGAGCAACGGACTGACCAAACTGCCAACGCAATTGACGCTCAAAAACCACGCATTGGCACGCGGAATGTCCTCGTCGGGGAGGTGTTCCCCCAACAGAGCCAAGCCCAACGGATACAATGCTCCCGACGCTGCCCCGGTAACGAACAGCACCAGCGAGAGCCACGCTCCCGGTGACAACCACGGCGTCAGTGCCAAACCCACGCTGACCAGGAAGTAACAGCCCAACAGCACCCTACGCCGACCGATGTGATCCGCCAACCAGCCGATGGGCACCTGCAACGCGATCACACCGACGAAAATCCCCCCCATCAAGAAACCAGCATCCCCTTCGTTCATGCCGATGCCCAGGAGATACAAAGGGAGCAACGCGAGCATCCCCGCCTCGAGGAATCCTTGCAGGAAGGCACTGCTAAAGCTCAACCACGGTGGACGTAGCCGCGGCGGAGTATCCCCAGCACTCGCGAGAGAATTTTCCCGGGGGAATGAAGGCATCCACACGACGAGAACTGTCGTTGCCAAAGTGACCGCTCCGCCCAGGAGAAAACTGGCTCGCGGCCAATGGGGGTATAAATGCATGCCGACGACCGTGCCCAAAGCCATTCCCGAAGCCACCGAAAAGGCGTAAAAGCCGAAATCTCGACCACGCCGTTGCGGGGGAGCCTGGTGATTGATCAGCGACTCCAACGGAATCACGCTCCACGCTCCCGCGCAGCCACTGAGGAAACGCAGCACGAAGTAACCAGCAGTCGCGTCGGCATACGGAAATGTCGCAATGGTCAGCCCCGACATGAGCAAACCGCCGACAATGCACCCTCGTCCCGAGGTTCGGATCGCTTGCGGAGCGATCGCCCCGGCACAGACAATCCCCAAAAAATAGCTGGCCGTGTTCGCTCCGATGAGCGTCAAACTTAGTCCCGCATCGCGTAACCACAGCGACGCCAACGGTGCCTCCAGACCGAAACTAAACGCCCAACCGGCACTGGAGCAACAAAGTATCATCAATGATCGATAGGTATTTCCGATCATCGTCACCGCCTAGCTGTTGATGCTGCTGCCCAATGCCTTGGCCCGCAGTCAGGTCGACTGAGGAGATTACCTTCCGGCAACGGAAGTCTGCCGGCGCACCTGTCTGCGATATTCCGTCGATTCACGTCGGCGGTTCGCCCATTGGGGCGCAAAGAGCCGATGACGCTAGTCGTCGGGTCGAACCACGGATCGAAACAATCCCAAGCGACCTCGACATTCCTCAAGGGATGGACGCACCACGATCTCACGCGATCTGGCTTCACGCCGCTTGCGAACCGCTGCCACCAGCTAGTTTGCCTTGAATCAAGTCCAACAAGTCACCGACAGTCTTGACCCCTTCCAATTCGTTGTGTTGCAAACGGATGCGGTAGTGTCCCTCGATCCGCATGATGATGCCTACCATATCGACCGAATCCAAACCGAGGCCGTCTTTCAACGACATCGACTCATCGAGTTGCTCCAACCGCAAGTCGGTATCCTCGGCCAGGAACTGACACAACAGTTCGGCAATGGCTTGACGCGATGTCATCGTATTTTCTCCACGATACTACGATACCTGAGAAGGAGACTATTTCCGTTCTAGACGTTGCAGTTCGAGAATCGTTCGTTGCCCTTCCTCGATGGATTCTTGCCGAACAAGTCGACCCGTTCCGTCATACCACAGTTGCACTTCGTTGAATCCCACAAGCCGATAGTGCGTGCAAGCGATTTTTTGACCGGCTACCTCGATCAAGGCCGGTCCCACTCGCGTCAATCGGGCTTGCGTGACTTTCCCTGTGTCGGCATCGATCAGTTGACCACGCATCGGCCAGCGTTCGTTGGGCAAGCGCCAAGCGATGGTACTCCAAGCGTCGGCATCCAACCGTACCGTGGTGTTGGCACTGGTCAAGCGGAGGCCGTTGTCGTCGAGTCGCAGACTGACTTGATGATGCTTGCCGTCATCATTAGTCAACGTATCCAGTTGCATCAGCCGATCGTTCTGCCAAACCTCGCTACCGCGGAAACTGTAGCGGAACGTCCGCAAGAGCACTTTCACCGTCACCTCGGCCGCGGCTTGAACGGTCGTGGTGCCGTCCGCATCGTCGCGGATCTGGAGCGTGTACGATCCCGCTGCTTTCCCGCCAACACGCACTTGGAACCAGCGTGTTTCTTGCTCGGCGGAACTCGCCGAAGCGGTTCCCCAAAGAAGCATCAGACCGACCATCCAGTGACGCATGTATGCATCTCCTCGACAGGACCTCGGCTCAGGCCGAATGACGCAGGAGCCGCCCCTCGGCATCCGTTCGACGGCTTGGCCATGCGCGCGGACGCACCAGCGTGAATCCCGCAGCATCGACGGCACGCAGAAAAGCAGGCCGGCTCAGCAGTTCCAGTTCGCGGCCCCGACGATGCAGTTTGCCATCAGTCCACGAGCCATCGCGCCCTAGCAATTCCGCGTCGAGATAGCCTGGATGACAGACCAACTCGACGATGCGTCCTTCCGCGCGATCGAGTGCCACGGCAAAGAAGTCGTCCGCTGGAACATCGGCCGGATCGCTGATGCCGATCAACGCCTCGTTGCCGGGAAATTCCTCGAGCTTTTGCCAACGAGCTTGCCCATGCCCCCACCAGGACATAAACGCGCGTTTGCCACGGTTTCCCGGAAGTGCCCACCATTGTCGCCAAGGTTCCACGACGCGGCGCAGATAGGGTCGCCGCGGCAACTCGTTGAGTACCTTGCGCAACACCCGGCCCACCAGCGGAAAGATATGCAAGTGATGATGCGCGTTGACTACCTCCGGTGGACGCCCCACCCAAGCGATGAAGCGTGCCAATTGCGCTCGCAATTCCGTCTCGACCTCTTGGGAGCGAATCTGCCCGCAAGCCAAGCGACGCAAAAATTGGCCCAACGACCAGAATCGGCCGTGTCGATCCACCAACGAAGGCACTTGCGATGCGGCGGATACCGGCGCATCAAGCGTCAAGCACGGATGCCACCCCAGCTCGATCGGTTGCCCTTCGGCGTGCCATAAATCGACGCAAACACGCGCCAAAGGGGAATTGACTAGCAATACCGTCGCGGTCAACACCCCCTCACGGGCCAAGTCGAGAATTCCCTGGGAAGTGGCCACCCCGATGCCGAAGTCGTCGGCCGTCACGATCAACGACCGCGACGGTGCCGATGCCAGTTCGG
>CALEEC010000090.1 GCA_937949245.1 uncultured Gemmataceae bacterium
GGCCCAACTATTGCAGCCCATCGACGAATTTGGGGAAGTGAACGTCCATCGGCTAGCGGATGGCTCGATCCAAGTGATCGCCACGATCTTGCGGGAGCCGGACATCGAAGGTGCCCGAGCCGGCTTAGCCCTCGATGCCAGTGCGTCGATGAAGAAAGCCTACGGTGCCAACGTCGGGCTGTCACCCATCTTTGCGAAATCCGCTGGGGTGACCAATGAAGTTGAACCCGTGGCCCGCACTATGGCCCAGTATCTGGCTCGCTTTTCCTGCGATAACCAAGCCCACCTGTTGTACTGGGCTTGTGGTGCCGATGGTTCGCAGATCGAGCCGATTGGTGCCGTCTCCAGCGAGGATACCCTCAAATTGCGGATCAACGGTCCGAAAAAACAACCTTGGGGCCGCGGCACCAAACTGCTACCGCCGCTGCGCTATTTCGTCGATATTTTCCGCGATGCCCCTTGGGCCATTTGCGTCTTCGTGACCGACGGTATCATCGAAGACTTGGCCGAAGTCAAAGAATTCTCTTGGCAATTCGCCCAACAGATCGCCGCGGGCAAACGCAAATTCATCAAGATGGTTCTGTTGGGTGTCGGTGAAGAAGTCGATGAGGGGCAGATGGAAGAACTCGACGACATGTTCAACGATGCCGATCTGACCGATCCCAAAGGCCAGCCGATCGACATCTGGGATCACAAACTCTCCAGCGAAATGCGTTCGTTGACGCAAATTTTTGCTGAGGTAGTCAGCGAAAAAATGATCGTGGCCCGCCAAGGACGCATCCTCGATTCGCGGGGCCGCACCGTCAAACACTACACCGATGGCGTGCCGGCGATTCTCAAATTCACGCTGCCGGCCGACTCGACTTCGTTCTCGCTGGTTCTGCCCGGGAACGAAATGCTGACCCAAGACATTAGTGAAGGCTTGGCCCGCGTGTGAGCAGTCTTCGGCTTGAAAGTTTTCGTCGGCATGGATGGGTCTGTCCGCCATGAGGTTTCCGGCCGCGTGAGAGCTGGGAGCATTCTTTGGTCGTGCCAGCGGTGCAGTCGTCGTAGCAATCGCATGTTCGCGAAGGTTTTAGGTTCGGCTCCGAGAGGAGCGTTGTCGGCCCCCCGAATACTATCGTCAGGTCAGGAGCTAATATGCCGCCTATTTATGGTCAATTGCCGAGTCAGATGGTCGCCAAAGAGTTCGGCGAAGTCAACGTCCGTCAAGACGGCGATACCGTCCACATTGTCTTCACCATTTCGATGGAACCGCAGGGGGAAGCGGCCGAGGGGTGGCAGACCGGGGTCGCGCTGGATGCCAGTGCATCGATGTACGAAGCCTACGGTCGCTGTCTGGTCGGCCAAGTGCCCGACGACGTGATGGCCCAATACGAACGCCGCGGCTGGATTCAGCGGCAGGTGCAGGACGGCCAAAGCTATCTGATTTGGCGACAAGAAGGCTCGCAAGACGCCATCCAGCGTGGCTACCTGCGTTACTCGAACAACGACGTGCAGCAAGCCGCCCGAGAATTCACGGCCTATCTGGCCGGCAATCTCGATGCCGACGGGGGCACAACCGTGGTCTACTGGGCTTGTGGCGATGGTTCGCAGTACGAAGTCGTGGGCGACTTCACCGCGGAACAGTGCAAGACGCTGGAACTGACCGGTCCCCAACGGATCACGTTCGGCGAAGGAACCCGATTGAAACCGGTGGTCCAGTATTTCGTCGATCGCTTCGCCGATGCCAAACGCGGAATCTACCTGTTCCTCACCGATGGCCGACTCGATGATCTGGAAGAGGTCAAACGCTACACGAAACGCCTCGCCCAGGAAATTGAGGCGAAAAAACGCAACTATGTCAAGTGCGTCTTGATCGGCATCGGCGATGAAATCGACGAAAGCCAGATGGAGCAACTCGACGACCTGGACACCGGCACGAGCGTCGATATCTGGGACCACAAAATCGCCAAACAGATGCGGAGCATCGTCGAGATTTTCGCCGAGGTGGTCGATGAAAACCAAATCGTCGCGTCCACGGCTCGCATCTACGATTCTAACGGCAAACTCATCAAGAACTTCACCGATGGTTTGCCGACCAAGGTGAGTTTTTCGATGTCGGCTCGTTGCCCGTGGTTTGAACTTGAAGTGGGAGACGAGCGGATTCGTCAAGCGATTGCCAACTAGGCAACTAGGCTCCGCAGACGATTCTGTTCCGGCAAACCTCGGACGGCTCGCCAAGGGCCGACGACGCGAGTCGATGGGTGTTTTCTCGGGCTAAACCCGGTAGGAATTCTCATGCGTATTCTCAAGACACTTTCCGCGTTGGCGCTGCGACAAGTCTTAGGGCCGGATCGCGCCGACTCGTTCATCAACTTCGTCAACGATCGCTTCGAGGACAACTCGCAGCGGGTGCAACAAGCCTTGCAGGTGGCTAACGAACGCGCTTGGCAGGCGATCGAAATCACGCTGGCCGGCTCGTCGTGGTGGCAGAAAGCGAAGGAAACCCTGTTGCTCAAAAGCGAAGATCGTGCCCTGAAGCAGCAAATCGAAGAATTTCTGCAAGCGATCGTGATTGATCAACCGCCGGCCGATCAGCCGTTTTTCCGCCAACGGTGTTTAGAGGAACTCCGCAGTGCCAAAAAACAACGGCTGGTGCCCGGCGAACCGATGCCCGGCATCGAACAACTAACCAGCGAAACCCGTGCCTTGGCCCGCTTCGATGAGCAAGATCGGCTCTTCCATGCCGAACTGCAAGCGGTAGCCGCGATGGCTCGGGAATTAGAACAACGACAGTTCCCCAGCCTGGCCCAATTCATCGGCTTAAAACCGCCGGAAGGTCGGCCGATCTTGGTGACCGCGGTGCGTTACTTTTTCCGCCGTGAAGTCGAAAATGATCCGAAACTCTCCGCCGGCTTGACCTTCGATCAACTCGACACCCTGTCGCGTGCTCAAGAAGCCGGCTTTGCCAGTCTGCATCAAGCGATGCAGGTGCAAGGGGCGCGACTCGAAGAACTGTTGGGCAGTGTCCGTGTTCAACTGAATCAGCTGCGGGATCTGACCGAGGAAGTCCGCGACACCGGCAACGAAACGCTGTATGTGGCCCGGTCCACCCAGGAAGACGTTCAAGCCTTGAAAGCCGAACTGGCCGAACAACGCCAACTGCTCGAAAGCCAACTGAAAGCCTTGGCCCAGATGCTCAGCGGGATCAGTTCGGCCACCGCGTCGTCTGTCCCAACCTCGTCGCAGCAGCCCCGATTGGCTCCGCCGACGGTGCCGTTAGTCGTCCAGTCGGCCGAACAATCGCGGCAGGACGTCGAACAAATCGTCGCCTTTTGCAAAACCTTGTCGCAGGAACAACAACGTCAACTGCAACCGGCCATTGAGCGGGTCCGGGAAACCGTGCAGACGTTCTCGAATGCCGAACGCCGGTTGCGTCGCCATGCAAAGCCCTCGGCCATCTTTCGCCGTTTGCCTGAACCGACCGAGGCGAGCGAACCGACCGAGGCAAGCGACGGCAACGAACCCCTCTTCCATACGGTGGTTCCCCCCGTGGTCGCGGATAGGGCAACACTGCAAGAAACCGCGGCGATCGAACGATTGGCCCCGCCGAGGGGATCATCCGCGCTTCCCAGTTCGCCCGCGAACGCGTCTTCATCTTCGTCTTCGGCATCGGCATCAACACCGGCACCGACACCGTCCCCGACGCCCGGCAAGAGGTTACGCCGCAGTATGCCCAACAGCCTGTTCAAACCACCGGAAACAGATTCGGATTCGTGACTCTGGGGGCGCTCCCGGTAAAGTCCGCCGTAGCGTTTCCGGGAGAACCGGGGAAGCCAATTCGGATTCGCGACTCCATTTTCTCGCGGAGGGGGATTCGCTACAACATCCTCTGCGGAAGCGGAAAACGCTACGGGAGATCGGCTATGAAAGTGCGCGAATCCAAGGACCCCCAGGCACCACGAATTGTCATCGTCGGCGGAGGGCTATCTGGGCTGACGGTAGCCTACCGTTTACGCGAACGCCTTCCCCAAGCCCGGTTGACAGTGCTGGAAAGTCAACCGCGGGTAGGCGGCAACATCGGCACGCAGTATGTCGATGGCTTCCGCTTGGAAACCGGCCCCAACGGTTTTCTGGACAACAAGCCCAGCACGGTGCAACTGTGCCATGACTTGGGCTTGTCCGACCGCTTGATTGCCGCGAGCGAAGGTTCGCGGAAAAATCGCTTCGTCTTTGTCGATCAGCGCTTGCAGCGGTTGCCGGGTTCGCCGATCGAGTTGTTGCGTTCGCCGTTGCTGTCTTGGTCGGGCAAACTGGCGTTTCTGTTGGAACCGCTACGGCATGGACGACGTTCCAACCGCGAGGAGAGCGTGGCGGAATTTGCCACTCGGCGTGCCGGGCGCGAAGCCGCCAATGTCTTTGCCGATGCGTTGGTAACCGGCATTCAAGGAGGCGATCCGCAATTGCTGAGCCTGCCGGCCAACTTTCCGCGACTGGTCGAACTCGAGCGGCGCTACGGTAGCATCGTGCGCGGGGTGTTGGCCTCGGCGAAAGCCAAACGCCGCTTGGCCCAAGCCCGGGGCGAAACGCCGGCCGGCCCCCCGAAGATGTGGTCGTTCCGCGAAGGTCTGGGCGTACTGATCGATGCCCTCCGCGAGCAGTTGGGCGCGGCCATCGTCTGCGGGGCCAAGGTGCGACAGCTCGACCGCGACGCGTCGGGCTGGCAGGTTCTGGGCGAAGGACGCGACCGCTGGTCTGCCGATGTCGTCGTCCTGACGCAACCCGCTTACGAACAAGCCGAGGCGCTCGACTCCCTTGACTCTGAGTTGGCCGACGAATTGCGCAGCATTCCTTACAACGCGATCGTCGTCGTGGGGATCGGGTATCGGCAAACGGATGTGCCGCTGAATCTAGACGGTTTCGGCTTCATCGCGCCGCAGCGGACCCGGCGAGATATCTTGGGGGTGCAGTGGTGTTCGTCGATTTTTCCAGATCGTGCCCCCTCTGGATTGGTACTCTGGCGCGTGTTATGCGGCGGTTGGCATCGTGGGGAAATGGTCCACTGGGACGCCGAGCGATTGCTCGTTGCGGTACGGCAGGAGTTGCAGCAGATGATGGGCGTGACCGCCGAACCGGTGTTCCATCGGATCATCCGTTGGCCGCGGGCGATCCCGCAATATTTCGTTGGCCATCTGGCGCGGTTGCAACGCATCGAAGCACGCGTATCGGCCGAGCATCCCGGCCTGTTTCTCGCCGGGAACGCTTATCGCGGCATCGCCATGAACGATTGCACCGAACAAGGCCAACTGTTGGCGGAACGCATCGTACATGGGCTGCAATCCCCCGACAAGCCGGCAACCCGTGCGTGGTAGGCAAGTCCCGACGGATCGTTACAACCGGGCGAATCTTTCGACGGGGGGAATTCGGGGCAGGTTTTTCCGCGATTCTTTTGGCCAATCGGGGGCCAGTTCCGTTAACATCAATGACAATACCCAGGCGGGCCGACCTTAGTACGATTCCCCTCTCGGCCCGCGCTCCTAGCATGTGCGAGGCTCTCCATGCAACGCTCGGTTCTCTCACTGATTCTCGGGGGTGGGCGGGGAACGCGCTTGTACCCGCTGACCAAATCGCGTAGTAAACCCGCTGTTCCGGTTGCCGGCAAGTATCGGCTGATCGACATTCCGATCAGCAACTGCATCAACAGTCAGATGAACCGGATCTACGTTCTGACACAATTTCTCAGCGTCAGCTTGCATCGCCACATCAGCAACTCGTACAAATTCGACATGTTCAACAAAGGCTTCGTGGAAATCTTGGCCGCTCAGCAAACCAACGAAGCCTCCGATTGGTATCAAGGCACCGCCGACGCCGTGCGTCAGAATCTTCGCTACATCGTCGAAGATCCTTGTACCGATGTCCTGATCCTATCGGGCGATCAGTTGTATCGCATGGACTTTCGTCAACTGCTGAAAAACCACGTCGAATGCGACGCCGACTGCACCATCGCGGTGTTGCCGGTGCCACGCAGTCAATGCGATCAGTTCGGCATCGTCAGTGTGCAAACCAATGGCCGGATCAACGGTTTCGTCGAAAAACCTAAGACCGACGAAGAATTGAAATTGTTCCACACCCCGACCGAATGGATCGAGCGTCGCGGCATTCAAGCCAACGGCCGGCATCACCTCGCGAGCATGGGTATCTATCTGTTCAAGAAAGCGGTGCTGATCGACCTGTTGCAAGCCAAGCCTCTGCCGACCGATTTCGGCAAAGAACTGTTCCCCCGCGCCATCCGCACCCACAAGATCTTCACCTACCTGTTTGACGGCTACTGGGAAGACCTCGGCACCATCAAAGCCTATCACGAATCGAGCCTGGCCTTGGCTGGGTCCAATCCACCGTTCGACTTCCACTCTCCCGATGGGGTGATCTACACCCGGATGCGGTTCTTGCCGGCATCACGTGTCGAAGGCAACGTCAGCTTCAGCGAAAGCCTTGTCTCCGATGGTTGCGTGATCATGCAGAACACCAAGATCGAACACAGTCTGGTCGGTGTGCGTAGCCGGATCGGCCGCAATGTGACCCTGCGCGACACGGTCTTGATCGGTGCCGACCGCTTTGAAACCGACGACGAACGCCGGGAGAACCGCCTACGCGGTATCCCCGACCTGAACATCGGCGACAACGCCCATATCGAACGCGCCATCCTCGACAAAGATTGTCGCATTGGGCACAATGTTCGCATCGTCAACGCCAAAGGTATCGAAGAAGCGGAAGGCGAAAACTACGTCATCCGCGATGGCATCGTCGTGATTCCTCGCGGGACGATTATTCCTGACAACACCGTGATCTAGGCCATGCCGAGCGAATGAATCCGATCCCCCACTTCGACGGTCTGCAGCAGCCGTGGTACGATAGTCTTTCCCGCCGAAGGCGGGATAGCCATTCCCCGACGTAGAAGTGCCAATCTATGCAGGGGAGAACCTCCTTTCTCCTACGATACCACGGCGGCTCGCACTGGCACGGCGGGCCAACGCCCGCCGCTCGGAAATCTGCTGACTAGCCCCCGCGTTGACTACTTTGCCGATTTATTGCGCCCGATCGCAAGATAGCAGAAATAGGCAAGCTGCTCTTGTCAACCTCCCACTGGGGAGTGTCTACTAATGATTAAACGGGTTCTTCATTTCTCCTCTCCCGACGTTGGCCGGATTCTCACAGCCCCGTCGCGTTGGAAGTCTTACTATGCGTGCAATCTTGGTGCTTTTGGCTTTGTGCAGTCTCGGAGTAAGCGGTTGCCGAACCAAGGTGCCCCCCAAACAGAGAATGCATCTGGCAGGCCGTTGGACGATCGTCAGTGCTACCCGCAATGGGACTCCTGTAGCCGAGATGACCAACGCTCATTTTCTGTTGGAAGGGTCGGTCTACGCATGGTGGAATGACGATCTGGTGACCATCGGCACTTTCCGTTCGGGTCAAACCGATGGAACCGTGCAGGTGACCTTCTCCGACAGTTGGGGCGACAAATGGCAAGGAATCGCGGAATTGGCCGATCAACAACTGACCCTTCGGCTCGAAGAATGGCACGAAGCCGGTAAAGAACTCAAGTTGGCCCCTTCGGAAACGCCCCGACCTCGCCGACATCCGCACCGAGACGAACCGCCGGCGACTCAGGCCAAGCCCGATCAGTTGGTCTTGGTATTGCAACGGGCACCCGCACGAGGGGGACCGTGGAT
Source organism: uncultured Gemmataceae bacterium (assembly GCA_937949245.1). Taxonomy (GTDB): domain Bacteria; phylum Planctomycetota; class Planctomycetia; order Gemmatales; family Gemmataceae; genus CALEEC01. Next base: position 7,713 of record CALEEC010000090.1, read on the forward strand.
GAAAGAATTGCAAGAACGGCACAGCGATCGCCAACGTCGCGTCGCTGCCATCCGCGCTGCGGCTTCGGATTTGATTCTCAGCTTCCAAGCCGCGGGGCGTTGGCCGGCCCAACTCGATGACGCCAACGCCGATGACATGGTCTACCTCCCCGGCACACCGAGCGAGCAAGACCCCAACACCATGCTGTTGTACGAACGGATTGCCCCCTACAATGGCGGATTCGTCGCCTACCAAGACGGCCACGTTCGCTGGTTCAAAGCGGCCGACTTGAAACAGTTACTGGCGAAACTTCAGGAAGACAACGAAGATTAGAAGACTGGATACCCGACGACGGGCATCGTCGGCTCATTTCACGCAAGAGCCGCCAACGCCCGGGGGGAGTTTGCGATTGGTCCTTAGTAGGTCAACTGGGCCGAGAAGTAATAGTTGGTGCCGGGACGCAACAGCGAACCGGGCACGAACAGGTCTGCTCCCGCACGCGGATCGAGATGTTCCCGATATAGCTTGTTGCCGAAGTTTTCCACACCGGCAACCAGCAACAATCGTTCGGTCGCTTGCCAGTATCCCGAGATGTTGAAGATCGTGAAGCCCGGCGTCGGCAACTCGCCCAAGGTCGTGGCCACATAGTTCTGGCCAAACACCGAGCGTGCCGAGAATTCGATCGCCCACTTCGCTTGCGGGTTCTGTTCGTCGATGGCTTGATGGATACGGAACCCATTGCGCCATTCCAGTGGCGGAATCTGCGGCAGCGGGGCGCTATCCAACGGGATATTCCGACTGCTCACCAACTGCAACTGCTGTCCTCCCGCGCTGATGGTCGTCGGCCGAGCGTTCGAGTTCGGCGTGCGATCGGTCCCTTGTACATAGCTGAGGGCCGAGAACGGCGTCAACCAACTGAGCACATCCACTTCCATGAACAACTCGGCACCAGCCAAGGTCGCTAGATCGGTGTTGGTGAACACCACTTGGTTTTGCGTGCCCCCTACACCCTGAATCTGCACTTGGTCGAAGGTGATGTAGTTGTTGACCCAGGCGAAGAACAGGGTCGCACCACCGCGGAAGTACTTGTAGTTGGCTGTGAAGCCGATGTCGATTTGTTTCAGTTGTTCTTCTTTCAGAGCCGGATCACCGACTACCCGGCTCAGACCTTGTTGCAGCACCGAGATGAACGGCCCGTTGGCGTACAGTTCCGTCAAGGTCGGCGGACGTTGAGCGTAGCCGAAACTGGCGAATGTCGTCACTTCGTTGTTGATCTTGTATTCACCCGACAGGTAGCCGCTCATCAGGAAGAAGTTCCGATGGGTGTTCGGTTCGGTCGGATTGACGGAGAAATATTGGGTCGGGAAGAAGGCCAATTGCTGCAACCCCGGCGGGGCAGTCGGCGTGTTGAGGATGCCGACTCCTGGCAGTCCCGGCGTCAGGTAGAAACCGGCGAGATTGCGATTGACCGGCGTTCCCCCCGTGGCCAATGGAACATTACCAATCAACACCCGTGGATCGAGAGCTTGCGTTTGCACATAGTCCAATCGCCCCCCCGCCTTGGCCGTCAAACGATCGCTCAACGGCCAGATCAAGTCGGCGAACAAACCAGGGTTGACGCTCCGCGACTCCGGCAATCCCAGGCGTTCGTAAACTTGACCGTTGGGCGTGTTCGGATCGAGCAGGAACGTCGTCGTCCGCAGATTCGGATTCAGTTGCAGCGTGATGTTTTCGACCAGATATTGATCGACGATGTTCAAATCGGTACCGATGGCCAGGCGCGCGTGATCTTTGTCGCCCCATTCCATCAACGCACGATAACCGCGGGACAAGACGCTGAAGGCAGTGTCGTTCCCGAAGTTGCTGAAGGCGTAGAAGTTGCCAGGATACGCAGGATTGGGTATCGCCCCTGGACCGCCGATCGTCGTCGTATTGATGCCCCGGCGGGCCAGAGTGATCGGATAGTTGAACACCTGATTGAGGAAATCTTGTTTCTGTTGCCGGAACGTATCGCCACTGGCCCCCGTAAAGTTATACCAAACATCCATTTGCAGCTTATCGACCCAGTTTTGATCGACCAAAGTGTATCGCAAGCGGTAGAACTCGGTATCGAGCCGATTGATGTCGAAGTACTGACCGGCGAACAACAGATCGCTTTGGACCAGCCGCAGCCCCTTCAACTCGATGGTCGATTTGTCACTCAGACGCAGGGCCAAGCCGAAGGTAGTGTTCTGCGACAAATAGCTAGAGGGGACCGTTTGTCCATTGCCAGCATCGTAGTCGTTACCGCCGAGAATGTCGTAGCTGACGCGGAACTGCCAATCTTGGTTTCCGCCGCTGATCTGCTGATAGCCTTCCCAGCGATCGCGGTTGGTCTGATAGCCCAGGACCGTCTTGCCTCGCCAACGGAAGGCGTTCGGATCGCCCTGGTCACGCATAGCATCCCGTTGATTGTCCAAGGCACTGCGGTTAGGATTCAGCAAGTCCGGTGTGATAATCTCGATGAAGGAAAAGCCCGGCCCCAAGCGGACGTTGTACGGCCCTTTGACGATGTCGATGCGTTCCAACGAGTTGGAGTCGAACTTCGAGATCGCCGAGTCGAGGTCTTGACGCGCTGGAAGGAAGAAAGCACCGTCGCCATAAGTGACTAATTGACCAACGCGGAAACCCCGCACCCGCGGGTCAGCAATCACCGCGTTTCGGCGTTGCAGTTCGACACCGGTGGCCGAGGCCGATCGTTCGAGCAAGCTCGACACGTCGGTAGCAGCACGAGCCGAGGCTTCCCCCCCGCCGACCGAGCTGGTCGAGGCCGCTGCTCCCCCCGTGGCGGCTTGACCGGATGTAAAGCCTGTTCCACCAACTCGTTCCGTTGCTTGCACCGCGCCCGTCTCGGGGGTGGGCGCACTCGGAGGCGTTGGTTGTTGCGTCACATCTTCGGTGACATCTTTTTTGATGTCCTTTTTCTCTTGCACCAGCCGCAATTGTGGATCAACGCGCGGCACTGCCGGGGATGACGGGTCATCGGCCCGCCCGATTGTTCCAACGCCTATCAGACCGACTATTGCCAGCAACGACCAGCAGTAGCAGATCCCTTTCGAGCGAACCATGAACGAGCCCTCCTACCTGAGACCCGGTCGCCGAAGCATGAAGCCGCGGATGGTTAAGCTTCGGGTCTTCGAGATAGTGACCTGAAGACCTACGTGCGAAGCCGGTTCCGTGGATTCGACACGCTCAGAATCTCTGTGACGCCGTGCGTAAGAAACGATTTCTCGGATTAGTCGTCTTTTCGGCTTTTCCGCGGAAGCAAGTTGAAGGGTTTTCTCAGAAAATGCCAAAGATAGCGATTGTTGCGGTTATCGAGACGCGAATGCTCGAAAATAGCTCCGCTACCGAACGATAGCGAAGATGCTGAAAAACACCCCGACGGCAGAAAATAGTAATGATGACGAGCCATTCCGCTTAGTGGAATCGCTCGCCCTCCTCTTCGGAAGCCATAGCGCATCATCAGCGGTACTTGCGGAAAGCACGCTCCAGACGCCGGGTCTGCGTTGCAGGGGCGAACTTCTCAGCTTCCTCAAGCAATTTACGGCCCTCATCGAGTTTTTGCCGATTGCCTTTGGCCAGGTCGGGGATCAATTCGCCGAGTTCGTAACGCCACAGCCAGCCGTCGCGATCTTGCGGATGCGTCAATCGTACCGCTTCCCGCAACGCTTTTTCCGCATCCTCTTGCAGCAGGTCGGCATTGGCAGTCGCCGTTCGGGCACGCTCTTTCTTGCCTAGCCCGATCGTGCCGTAGACTTCGGCGAGTAGCCATGGACTGCATTCCCAAGGCGTTTGCTTCACGCTGACCTCAATGCGGTTGAGCATGTTCAGAGCAGCTTCGACTTCGGTCGGTTCAGTGGAAATGAGTCCACGCCGCGCCCGCAGCAACCGCATGGCCAGAACATTCTCATAAAGCGGCAACTGCATTTGCTCCGAACCGACACGATCGGGAACCTTCTTGGGATCCTCCAAGGTCGCCTCTGCTGCTTTGAAGATCTCCATCGCAGTCTTGCGGAAGGTGTCGCGTTCCTCTTCCGTGCCCGGTTTTAGCAGCAGAATGCGGGCTAAAGCATACGATTGCCAGAAGGAAACCAGGCGTTTTTTGCTGAGAGTTTCCGCTTCCTCGAGCAATGGCTTGACTTTGTCGGTTTCGCCGCGTTCCAAAGCGAGTTCGGCTTGCTCGATCACCAAGGCGGTCAAAGCAACGCTCGCCTGGACCGAGAACGGGCCTTTTTCGGGGACCTTGTTCAGTGTCTCGCGAGCTTCTTCGTAATCGCGCATCGCCCAGCGGGTCATGCCGATCCAGTATTGCGTTTCTTGGAGATAGTTGCTCAACGACGTGATCGGGTCGTTATTCCGCTTGGCATCCTCGACGGCGCGCGTCAGGCGTTTTTCCGCATCGCTGAGGACATCGAGGGCATCTTGGAAGGGCTTGCGTGACTCGCGAGGGACGTCGTAAGCGGCCCAACGATACAGGCAGCGGCCTAGGTCCATGCGTATCTTGCCGGGGTCTTGCGAGCCGGCTTCGGCAATCGCGCGGCGGAAGGTCGCCACTGCTTCGGGGTAGCGTTGTTTCTCTCCGCAGGCCCAGGCTAAGTCTTCCATTGCTAAGGCCATCGAGTTGAGCGCTTTTTCTGGCTCTGAGAAATTCGACTCCACCAACGAGCGATTGATCGCCACCATCTTTTCGAGGATCGACTTTCTTTGAGCACGATCGTAGATCGCCGAGGCGGTTCCGATGCGGATGGCCAATTGGTTCAGCGGCCGCAAAAACTGATTGCGTTGCGACAGATAGTTTTTGCGGTTCTGCGAATTGGCCAGGGCCGACTCATAGGCCGCCAGTGCCTTCAGTTGCGCGGCTCGGCCGGCTTGGATCGCTTGGTCACGGGCGGCGCCGGTCAACTTCATCGCTTTGGCGAATTCAGTGTCGGCAACGCCTTCGTCAAGGTAGGCTTCGATCCAGAACGCACGCGGATGCTGCGGATCGAGTTGTTTGGCCAACTGCACATCCCGAGCGATGGCCGCCGCGTTCCCTTTGTAGTCCTTGTAATACAGGTAGCCGGCCCGGGCGACGTAAGCCTCTACCAGGAAATCTTTTTCGATCTTGGAATCTTTGACCAAGTCGATGGCTTTGGTCACTTCCACGTCCGCGGTTTCCCAGCCTTTCTCGGTGTACTCGAAATTCACTTCGGCCTTTTTCGCCCAGAGGTGAGCCAACCCGAGGCGAATCGGTTCGGGGGCATCCGCTTTCACTTGACTGGCCAGTTTCAGCCCGGGATCGACTACCGTTTGTACGAGGTTCTCGGCAATCATTTTCGCTCGAGTAGTTGTCATCGAGCGACCGGCCGTGAAGGAGTCGGTTTGCACCACAATTTCGCCCAGCAGCGGCAACAATTCCACCGATAGCGGAGCTGCTTTCGACATCTCTAGCAGCAGCGGAATCGAGAGCGGGCCAAGCTGTTTGGCGGTCTCCAGTTCTAGCGTCGGCAACTGGACCAACTGCTTCAGCGCCGCGTCTTTCTTTTGAATGGCCAGCAGTCCCCCCAAGGCCCGCAAGCGGGGCGAAGGGATCGAGAGATTCAGCCCAAGTTTCAACCACGCTTCGAGCATGGCAAGATTTTCGGGGGTATCGACGAATACCTCCGTGCTGATCGGCGAGGTGCGATCTGCCAAGACCGAACGCGACTCCATCGCTTGGCAAATCAGGGCTTGGCACTGGTGTTTGCGGACATCGGTCAGCCAAGTGGTTGTGTCGCCATCGCTCAAGCAGCGGAGCAATCGTTCCATCGATGCTTTGGGCGAATCGGTCGAGAAGGTAGCCAGCACCAACAGGTAGCGGCGATAGGCATCGAACGCCTGGTCGTCCATCGGAACCTTGCCAGCCAAATCGGTCAATTCCGTTTCCGCCCGACTTCGCGTGGCTCGGTCCAACGATTCGCTCAATTCGAGCTGGACACCGACTTTCGCCAATTGCACCCAGGGATGTTTCAACGGACTGGTGCTAAGCACTTTCTGGGCGGCTTGCAGATCCGCTTTGGTTTTTGCGCTAAGGATGCGGGTACGAATCTTCTCGATCTCCGCACCTTGGATCTTCTCCAAGATGGCATCGCGGACCAGGGGGGGAAAGTCGGCATCGCTCATGTAAGTATCGAGTGCCGCGCCTTTTTCGACAGCGTCGAGCAGAGCCGTCAACTTCGCCACTCGACGAACCACTTGCGTATGATTCCCCTTAGCCGCGTCTTTGCTGAGCGACACCAGGCGGGCACGGAGGATGTCTCTTTTGGCTAACACCTGCGTCAGCGGCGTGAATTCTTTGGCCAGTTCTTGCAAACGCGATTCGGCCTGCTCTTTGGTCATGACCACATCGAGCGAACCGATCAGGGCGTTGGCAGCCTGACGATTTTTCTCTTCCACCCTTGGCAAAGCCGATTTTAGGTCGGCCGCCAGTTTCGAGCGATCCACATCGCTGATGCTGTCTTTACGATCGCTCAGCACTTGGGTGATCTTGGAAAAAAACTCCGAGCGGCTTAATTCGCTAGCTTGGTTGGCCAACGTTTGGGCTAGGGGGGTCACTTCGTTGGCAGGCACCGTTTTGAGTCGGCCGAGCAGTTCCAGGGCGTCCAGATCGCGTTTTTCGTTCATCGACGATGTTAGATCCCGCAATTCGCTGATGCGGCGTTCCACTTCGGCAGCCAGCGGTTGCGCCGTGCCGGCTATATACGATTTGGCTTCGGCGAATTTCAGACGGAAATCCAGAGCGCGGAACTCTTTTTCGACCTCGGCATCGGTACGATTGCGGCCCCGGCTTTCGGTCAGGTAGACTTGCATTTCGTCGGCACGATCGGCTTCACTGATTCCCGGTCGACGGACGTGTTCTGACCATTTCAGGAAGAGTTGATTTTCCTCCGCGAAGGCTTTGTCGGCCAACTTGGCCCGATGCTGCTTTAAGAAGCGGAGGGCTTCTTCAAACTTCTTCTCCTCCACGAGTTTGGTCAGTGCCTGCAACGTTTGCGGGTCGGCTTCGACGGGTTTGGGCACTACGTTGGTCGCGGGCGTATCGGCGACCAGCGACTTATCGACCACTAATTGGGCCGCGATACCATTATTGGAGAAGTGGTCGCCTTCGATGGAAGGGGGCGTCAGCAGCAACAGCATTGCTACGACGAGAGCGGCGGCACTGACGAACACGAGCACCCCGGCTAACAGAGAATTAGAATTCGAGCGTAGCGGTGCCGTGCCGTAGGTCGGCGCTCCCGGTGGCATTAATCCCACGGGAACTTGCGGATGCTGCCAGCCTCGGTCGCTCACGGGGGTCGTACCCACCGAGGCGGGCGTCGGATGCAAAGTGTCTGTGGGATACCCACTTGGTAGAGCTGCGGTGTTCGTTCCTGGAGCCGGATAAACCGGAACTTCCGTTGAAGCAGGAAGATTAGCAAACTGCGATGGTTCAAGAATCCCCGGCGGCAGGCTATCATCGGGGCCGTAGTTCGGCGTCGATAGCACAGGTCTGCTCGGTATGGGCCGGCCCAGCGGCGGTTGTCCTCGCATTCCCCCTCCTCCGAGGGACAGCGGCGGACTGCCCGCGGCCAAAGGAGGTTGTGCCGCAGCAGGCGAGATCCCCGGGGTCGGCGGAGGTGTATTCATGCCGGGAAGGGGACCGCTATAGGTATCTGCAGCGGCATCCGAAAGCCCCAATTGCTTCAATTTGTTGAGATCGGCGGTGCCATGCGCACCGGTGCCAATTCCTGGAATCTTCGGCGGCGGCGGAGGGGGCGGAGGCGGAACCTGTAATGGGGGGCGATCGACCGGCGGACGGGTGGAGATATTCACCATGCTCCCCATACTGGGCCGACTCGGCTTGCGTACTCCGCTGTCACTGCTGGAGTCGCTGGTCAGCGGCAGAATTCGCGCATTCGGATCGATAAACGGGGCGCAGGCGCGTTCTAGAGCCGTGACCATTTCCACGCAGCTATCGTAACGATTTTTCGGGATGACCGACGTGGCCCGCCGAAGCACCGCTTGTTCGAGTTCCGGTACCAACGAAAAGTCGAGCCGGCCCTCCATGTGCATCATGATGAGCGTATGGATCGGCGTGTTTTTATCAAACGGCAGTTCGCCGGTACGGAGTTTGTAGTAGGTTACCGCCAACGAATATTGATCGCTCCATCGTGTGACCTGATTGCGGAACACCTCGGCAGCGGCGTAGTAATAGGTGAAGCCGACGCTCGCTTCGTGAATGATGCTCGCCCCCCCTTCGACCACTTTGGCTAGGCCGAAGTCGCTCACTTTGACGTGATTATCGCGGGTCAGCAGCAGGTTTTCCGGCTTGATGTCGCGGTGCTGGATGTCCTGCTCGTTCATGTAGTCGATCGCTTCGGCTGCTTCTCGCGTATAGCGCAGCAGTTCGATCAATGGAATGCCGGTGCCCGGTTGCGGATTGATTTTCTGATAATCCTTCAACCGCTGCATCAGGTTCTTCTCGGCCTTCATCGTGGCGACGACGAGCATCGAGGCTGGCGGTTGTTCGGGAGTATTCAGCAATTCTTCGTCGATGACGTTGCTTTGATCGTCCAGCAACCAGTAGGCTTGAATCTCCATCAGGTGCGCGTGGGTGATGTTCTTCATGATCTCCAACGCGCGGAACTCTTGGCGTCCTTCTTTGGCTTCGAGATTGCGGACGATTTTTAGGGCACAGGGTCGGCCACCGGGGGCACGTCCTTCCCAAACTTCGCCATAGCCCCCGCGTCCGAGCAATCTTTTCAGCTTGTAGCCGAAACCGATGTCCGAGTCGGCCGTCAACAGCGTATCAGGATGGACACCGGCTTTGCTGACTGAACGCGAGACGCCCCGTCCCGTCACTCCTTCGCCGCCCCCGCCTTCCAAGCAACGCCGTAGTTCGCGGACCATGTCGGTAGTCGTCGGCCAGCGTTTTTCAGGATCAAGTGCGGTCGCTCGCTTGATCACGCGTTGTTCACCAATCGGCAGTCGGCTCAGATCGAGTTGTCCTTGGCTATGAATGGCCAGCAACTCGTAGGCATTTTTGGCCTCGAACGGCAGTTTGCCGGTGCGCAATTCAACGTAGGTGATGGCCAAGGAATACTGATCGGTCCATTGCGACGGATGACCGGCGATGAATTCCGGGGCGACATAATATGGCGAGGCAGCATTCGCCGCGGTAGCCGCCTCTTGACCGAAGACGCGTGCCAAGCCGAAATCGCAGACTTTGGCGCGGCGACCGACGATCAGAATGTTGCCCGGCTTGATGTCGCAATGCTGGATGCCGCCCGGAAAGCCAGTGCCCGCATGCTGCGTCGGATCGTTCAGGTAATCCAACGCACTGGCCGCGTCTTCCATGTAGATCATCAATTCCAACGGCGGAATCCCTTGCAACCCTTCGGCTTTGCACTCCTTAAGCCGATCGGCCAGACTTTTTTCGCCCAACCCCATGGCAATAATCAGTTCCGACGCTTTGCCGGCCAGCAAAGTGGTTTCCGACGCATTGTTATTGCTATCGAGCAACCCACCGCGATCGTCTTTGAGCCAGAACGCGATAATGTCGATCAGGTTAGGGTGGTTGAGCTTACGGAAAAAGCGAATCGCCTGGAACTCTTTCAGACCTTGGCGATTGCGTAGGGGAATGATTTTGATGGCTTTCTCGGTGCCCCCGGCGAAGACAGCCTTCCACACTTCGCCGATCCCGCCTTCCCCGATGAATTCGGTCAAACGATAGCCCTGGACCGGCTCATCCCCGGCCTTATAGCGGGTACGAGTGCTCCGAGTGGGTCGCGTTCCTGGCTGCATACGCTTTGTCTCCCGTCCAGAGCAAATCCGGCTGGGTCAAGACAACCAGAGTCTTACCGAGCATTTTGTCGCATGAGGCACTTGCTCATCATTGTAGTACGGTTTCAACGGCGACGCAACGGAATGCAACGCGAGAAGATGGCGAAACTAAAAGGGCGAGCGTTACGATTGATCAGCCGTTGTGGCCGAACCTGTGTCGGCATCGTCTTTTACGAACTTTCGCTGCTCCTGGATCAATCGACCGGCACGCCAGAAATATTGCAATCCACTGAGCAATGTTGCCAGCAGCATCGTCCATAGCAAAGCACGTTGCAGCGACTCCAACAGGCGATTCACTTCGGTCGGAAGTCCCCATGGTCGAACAGACAGAACCACGAAGACCGCGACCAGCCAGGCGCATTGCAGGAACATTTTCGCTTTGCCCAGCGTGTCCGCACCGAACTTCAGTCCCAGCGTCTCGATGTAGCCTCGCACCCCCGTGATCAAAATTTCGCGCGACAGAACCAAAGTCACCATCCACGGTTGCAATTCCGCCTCGGGAACCTCCAACAAATAAACGAACGCTCCACAGACCAGCACTTTGTCGATCAGCGGATCGAGACTTCGGCCCAAAATCGTGCCACACTGATACCGCCGTGCCCACCAACCATCGAGCCAATCGGTCAGCGACGCGATGGCAAACACGCACAAAGCCGCGAGCCATTGCTGGTACGCGATACATCCGAACAGCACCACCGACCATCCCAACCGCAAGAACGACAACACATTCGGCACCGTCCACAGCGGTTCTTGCAAGGCCGGATTGTCTCGCGGATCGGACATCGCAACTTCCTCAAACGACGCCAAGCCAATCACGCCACATCCCCCAACGCCGAGACGTTCTACGCCACTTGCTCCCCCCGGCAAGAGCCAACCGACCAGCGCGACTCGGCAACTGCGATTGCACAATTCCTCACCATCCGTTATCCGCCTCAGGTAGGTGCGCCACTCGATGAACTAGCCAGTGATGCGACGAACCCACATGAGACGAATCAGCGACAAGACAACCCAGCAACTCGATTATCGGTGAGCAGGCGGGTCGCTCCAACGACAAGTGATTTCGCGGGAGATCATGCGGAGTCGGAATCATGGCGAGTTTTCGCGGTCATATCACCTTTTCCTCGGCTCTGGGCTTTCTGTACGGCGGCATTGGTGCCAATGCCTTCGACTTCGACCCCGCAACGGCGATTCTCGGTGCCGGCATCTGTACTGTGGGGGGGATGCTGCCCGACCTCGACAGCGACTCCGGCATCCCGGCCCGCGAGATGTTCAGCCTCGCCGGAGTGCTATTTCCTCTGATTTTGCTTCGCCGACTGGCCAATACCACTATGTCGCCGGAAGAAATCTTGATCCTCATGACTCTGGGCTACTTCTTCATCCGCTATCCGGTGCGTTATCTGTTTCGCAAGTTCACGGTGCATCGCGGAATGTTCCACAGCATCCCGGCGATGCTGATCGCGGGAATGGTGGTTTATTTGTGTTACGATCATCCATCCTTGAAAACCCGGTTGTTCTTCGCGGTGGGGGTGATGGTCGGCTTTTTGTCGCACTTGTTGCTCGACGAAATTTATGCCGTCGATCTCCGCGGCATGGTGCCCAAGTTGAACTCGATGGCCGGCAGCGCCTTGAAGTTCACCTCGAAATCGCTGGGGGCCAACGTCATGACCTATGGCCTCCTACTGCTGTTAGGTTGGCATACCATCCACGACTTGGAAACTGAAACCGGCAAAGTGCTGCTGCCGATGAAGGCTCAGGTCGCTTGGGACGACTCGATCGAAGCCCATCCGCATATCGCGTCGGCCCTGCATACCGGGGAAGATGCCTCGTGCACGCCGACGCCAACACCAACATCGACCTCAACGCTCGCACCTGGGACGACCTCAACACTCACGCCTGCACCGCCACCGACGCCAAGGCTAATATCGACGCCTCCTGCATCGCCGACAGCGGCTGCATCTCCCCTGTCGCCTCTGTCGCCCCCGGCCACGACTCTTCCGCCCAAGACTTTGCCCCCCTTGCTCCCCGTGACCGCAAACTCGACGGAAACCACCACGATGCAAAAGACCGGCTACAATCCGACCATCCCGCCGACTGCAGCAACGCCGATTTCCGCGGGGACGAGTCGGCAATCGTCTCCCTCGCAAATGCCGAATTCGCAAACGTCGAATTCGCAGCCGCGGCACGCGCCTCCCTCGCCAACGTCGAATCCACCGATTCCGCAATCGCCGACAGCGACGCCAGCAGTTGCGTTTCCGCAATGGACCAATCCGAAGAAAAAACCACTGCGTGGCATCGGCGACTGGATGAAAGAACGCCTGTACGGCAAATCGAAAGAATGAGCAATTCTCTTGGTGACGTGATAGACTTCGCCCTCCAACGGAGGGCGGACGCCCGCCGGTTAACTCGCCGCGAATACGTTCTGATATGCAGATAGACACAGGGGGCTAACGCCCCCGCTCGCGAGAAGTATAGGTGCAATACTCACCGAACGGCGGGTGTTACCGGTGTGCCGAGCGGATTACTTCTTTCATCTCGCGTACAGCGCGTTCCATGCCGACTAAGACGGCTCGCGAAACGATGCTGTGGCCAATGTTCAGCTCTTCCACGCCGGGGATTCGAGCGATGTCGATGACGTTCCAATAATTCAAACCATGCCCCATGTGGACGTGCAGTCCCAACGCAACGGCGTGGGCCGACGCTTGCTGCAGCAGAGCGATTTGATTCAACCGCTCGGCTGGAGTTTTCGCTTCCGAGTAAGTGGCCGTCTGGAATTCGATCGCGTCGGCTCCGAGGTTTTTCGCCGCTTCCACTTGCTCCAAACGCGGATCGATGAATAACGATACCGGCACTTCCACCCGCCGCAGTCGGCCAATCGCATTGGCAACCGCGGCGTGATGCGCGATGACATCCAATCCACCTTCGGTCGTCAGTTCCTCCCGGCGTTCCGGCACCAAAGTCGCTTCGTCGGGACGCACTTGGCAGGCAAATTCGACAATTTCGTCGGCAACCGACATTTCCAGATTCAGCCGATTCTTGACCACTTTCCGCAACTGGATCACGTCCTGATCTTGGATGTGTCGGCGATCTTCGCGCAGATGCACCGTAATGCCATCGGCCCCCCCCAAAATGGCCAAGACCGCGGCGGCCACCGGATCGGGTTCTTTGGCGCGGCGGGCTTGCCGTACCGTGGCCACATGGTCGATGTTCACACCCAGACGGATCATGCCGTTTTTCCTTGTCGAGGCAAACCGGAGCCTTCGGCGCTACGCGGACGGGGACGCATCAACCGATAGCGAATCGACTCGCGATACAATTGTTTGTACAACACCACCGCCAGCAGAATGTCGATGATTTTTTGAAGGATTGTCCCCACCAACGGCAAGGGCACCGGCGGGGGAAATAAATAATTGCACAAAATCAACGCCAGCAGAATCGGCACCAGCAATTGCGTCGTCCGCGTCACCCGATAGTTGGCATCGACGTACATCAGGAAGAAATTGCGGAGGTCTTTGACGATCTCCATCAGCAACCAACTGACTTGGTGCGACACGATACCGGCCGAAGGCGTTGCGGACGTGGTGGAGTCGGAGGAACCCGTAGGCTTCAGCGGCGCATCCATAGGTGGGAGAAGGATTTCCGCTACTGAACTCGGGCGATCGGTCGCCGCGGAAGTGGGTCCGGGGGGAAGCGCCAGTACCGAGCCATTGTTCGGATGCTCCGGGACTGTCGCGGCCGTGGTTTCGATCGTGATCGTGGACGGCGGGAGAATCCGTTCTGCTCCGAGCATCGGGGTACTGCTGAGCATCGCCCGGCGTGAGGCTTCGACTTGGCTTAACAAGCGTTCCACCACCCGGGTTTCCAGCAACGAGGTGTCTTGCAGGGCCGCGACGGCGTCTTCAAGCCGACGGACGCGGCGTTCCAGCGCCTCGGCATCGGCTTCCGAATGGGTAGTTGCCTTCATGGCTGGGTCGTTCATCGACAAACCCCAGGACAAGCGTCGGCCAACGGCGGGTGCTCGCAACTTCTACATGGCGCCATTTTGCGCAGTTCCAACACAATTTACCATAATCGCTCCCGCTTCCGCTTGCTAGATCAGCCTGTTAACTTATTATTGCGAAGAGTCGGGTTGTAAAGCCTGGGCGGATTTCAAGAAATACTGAGTGCGATTGTCGAGAAATTCTTCTTCGGTAATCACCGCAAACAGTTCGATCAACCGCGACACCAAGCCCGTCCAGCCGGTCTGGTGCGAAGCCCCCAACCCGGTTCCGTTGTCGCCATGGAAGTATTCGTAGAATAAGACGTAATCGCGCCAATGCGGATCGGTCTGAAACTTTGGATGTTCGCCCAAACACGGCCGACGCCCCGACTCGTCGCGGATAAACAGTCGAATCAACCGCTGCGCCAGATCCCGGGCAATCTCGAACAAGTTCATCCGCTTGCCGGAACCTGTCGGATACTCGACCTCGAACGAGGGACCAAAGTAACCGAAGTACTGCAACAACGCACGCAAGATCAGGAAGTTCATCGGCATCCAGATTGGCCCACGCCAATTGGAGTTGCCACCGAACATACCGCTATCCGATTCACCCGGCAAGTAGGCCACACGGTACTCATCGCCGCCGACGTAGAAAATGTAAGGATGCTGTTGGTGGTACTTCGACAACGAGCGAATACCATAAGGGCTGAGAAACTCGTTTTCATCGAGCAATCGGTGCAGCACCCGGCGAATGCGTGTTTCGTCCAAGATGGACAACTGACGCCGATCTTTGTAACCGGGCTTTCGCAGATCATGGATGTTGGCCACCAATTCCGGGCGTGCCTGCAAGAATCGCTCGAAGCGTTCGCCGGCTTCGGGACAACGGTCGCGTAAGTCGGAATCCAACACCGTCACGGCACAAAACGGCAACAGCCCCACAAGCGAACGCACTTTCAAACGATGCGATTCGCCGTTGGGAAGCCGCAGCACGTCGTAGAAAAAGCCGTCTTCCTCGTCCCACATGCCGATGTCTTCGCCTAGGTGCAGCATGGCCGAGGCGATCCACAAGAAATGTTCGACGAACTTCAGCACCATATCGACGTAGAGCGAATCCCGTTCGGTCAATGCCAGCGACATTTCGAGCATATTTTGGCAGTACAACGCCATCCACGCGGTGCCGTCGGCCTGTTCGAGGAATCCCCCGGTAGGCAACTTCGAGCTGCGATCAAACACGCCGATGTTATCCAGCCCCAAGAAGCCACCTTCAAATACATTGCGGCCCGTGCGATCTTTGCGGTTGACCCACCAGGTGAAGTTCAGCAACAGCTTTTGGAAGGCACTTTCCAGCCAGCGTAAGTCACCTTGGCCGGTACGGGCTTTTTCCATGCGGTAGGCGTAAATGGTGGCCCAGCCATGCACCGGGGGGTTGACATCGCCGAAGTTCCATTCGTAAGCCGGAATTTGGCCGTTGGGATGCAGGTAGCGTTCCCGCAACATCAAGCTCAACTGCGACTTCGCGAAATCGGGATCGACTTGGCTTAGCGACAGCACATGAAACGCTAAATCCCAGGCGGCGTACCAGGGATATTCCCATTTATCTGGCATCGAAAGGATGTCGGCGTTGTACATGTGATGCCAGTTGTCGTTGCGGGGCGCCCGGCGACGTAGATGCAAGTACGGATTGCTGCCGCGTTCCTCGAGCCATTTATCGACATCGTAGTAGTAGAACTGCTTGGTCCAGAGCATCCCTGCCAACGCCTGCCGAAGTACCAACGCTTCGTCGGGAGGTGTTGTAGCTGGGGTGATGGCCGCGTAGAAAGCGTCTGCTTCCGCACGGCGTTGCTCGAAGATCGTGTCAAACTCGGAACCAAGCACGTCGGTGTTCGCTTCGAGCAACTGCTGCGGCGCGGTACCGCTCAGACGCAAGCGGACTTCGCCGAACTCGCCCGGCGGAATTTGCAAGCGTTGATGGCTGGCCATCTTAGTGCCCGTTCGTTCCGGGTTGACCGCGTCGGTTTGGCCGTGGATCAGGTAGTGATGAAACGCATCTTTCACATACGGCGTTTCGTTCGGTTCGCCGAACAACCGTTCGCGATTGGTGGCGTTCTCGGTGAACAGCAATTCGGCCTCGGGGGAGCAGTATAAGAACATGTCGCCCAAACGGGGTTCGACGGCTCGCACCACCTGGAGGTTCCGTTCGGTTTTCTCGACGTTCAACGTCGGCCGCGTAGAGATCAAACGCGGCGTCCAACGATCGCGGAACCAAAGAGTCGGCAACACATGCAAGGTCGCCGACTCGGGACCACGGTTGTAGGCACGAATCCGTATGAGCAGATCCGTCGGAGAGGCTTTGGCGTATTCGACGAACACATCGAAGTACCGATCGTCCTCGAAGATGCCGGTGTCGATCAATTCGTATTCCGGTTCCGAGCGAGTGCGTTTCGCATTCGTCTGCACTAGGTCGTCGTAAGGATATGCCCGTTGCGGGTACTTGTAGAGATACTTCATGTACGAATGGGTTGGTGTGTTGTCGAGGTAGTAGTAGTACTCCTTGACATCCTCCCCATGATTGCCTTGGCTGTTGGTCAGTCCGAAGAGGCGTTCTTTTAAGATCGCATCTTGGCCGTTCCACAGGGCCACGGCGAAGCAGAGCAACTGTTTATCATCGGAGATGCCCGCCAGACCGTCTTCGCCCCAGCGATAGGCCCGTGAACGAGCGTGATCGTGGGGAAAATAATTCCAAGCGTCCCCTTCGGGGCTGTAGTCTTCGCGAACGGTGCCCCATTGACGCTCGCTCAAATACGGCCCCCACAGTTTCCAGGGAACCTGCTGTTCGCGTGCCTCGGCCAAACGTGTATGTTCTGCAGTCATAGTGCCTCGTGATCTGGGAAGAAATTCACCGTGGGGCTACCACTTGTCAAGCAAGAGCTGTCGATTTCTCGCTGCTTGCTCCGTTGCGCACCTCCTTCCGTGTTAATTATGCCCATTTTCGATGAAGTCCAACCCGAGATGCTTTTCTGCTCGTCGTCCTGCCTGCCCCCCCAGGAGTCGACGGTGGAGGAATCATCCAACGACTGGCCGAAGAAACACCTGACGACGGGTTAAGCCCCCCGACGACTGGCGTTGTCGGCTCCAAAGATTATTCGCGCAATGATAGGAGCCGCGGCCCCCAGTCCGCAGGTGTTTTGCAAACACTCAATGCCGAAAAAACACCCGACGACTAGGGTCGTCGGCTCCTTCCTTGTGCCCGAAATAGCGCGCTGTCAACGTCTGTCGATGGTGGTGCTGCCCCATGTCGATTTCGCTCAATCCACCGTTTTTTCCCTCGATCCGCCTTGCCAAAAAAGGGCAGGGGTGGGTATAGACCAACGGCGGCAGCGAAGTTGGGTAGATCTGCGTTCGGAGGCGTTGCCCGAAGATGATCACGCCACGCCGAATTCTCGGGGCGATTCTCGCATGGGCCGTGCTGCTCGGCATCGGGTTGGGCTGCGCCGGCAATCCCGGCTATTTTCCGCATTTGCTCCCCCCAGGCCGAGTCATTCCCACGCATGCCAAGCCCGGCGGTGCCAGCTATTTTGCCAACTTCGACCCGCATGCCTGCAAACTCGAAGTCACGCCGGTGTTCTGCTCCAATCCGTTACGCAGCGAACAAGTCGTCATCGCTACCGTGCTGGACGCCCAGGGCCAACCGCGACGCAAACGCCGGGTCGAATGGCTGCTGGAAGGTGTCGGAACCATCCTCGAAGTGGACGAGTCCGGCCATTGGGTCGGCCGCGGCTACAAGGTCGATAACAAGTATGCCGTCTCCTACACCGATTATGTCGAACGCCTAGTCACCCGCGGCAACGACAATCCGGCGGACGACTTCAAGATCTACCCGGGGCAAACGTGGTGTGTCATTTCCTCCGCGTTGGAGGGCCAAACCTCACTGACCGTCTACGCGCCCGAAATCCACGACCGGGACAAGAACCGAGTCTATGTGAAAATGCATTGGTCGGATGTCGAATGGCAATTTCCCCAAGCGGCCGCCGTGCGTGCCGGCAGTGCCCACACCTTCAGCACCACCGTTCGCAAATTCACGACCCGGCAACCGATGAGCGGGTATCGCATCCGTTACCAGGTGGTCGAGGGAGCGCCGGCAGTATTGACCGTCTCGCCGAATCAGGGATTCGCACTGGGGGATCAAGACGTCACCGCTCTGACCGATGCCGACGGACAAGCCGCGGTGCGGATTATGCAGCTCCACCCCCAACCGGGACGTACCAAACTGCGGGTAGTAATCGTCCGCCCTTCCCATGAAGACGGCACAGGCGATACCGTCATCGGGCAAACCGACACCTACATCGATTGGCAAGCGCCGTCGCTCTCGCTCCAAGTCGATGCGCCCCCCGCGGCTCTCATGACCGAATGCGTTCCCATCACCGTCGCGGTACGCAACACCGGCAACGTCGATGCGCAGGCCATGACCGTGCAGAGTCAGGTTCCCGAAGGGATGATCTTGCTCGAATCGAATCCCCCGGCGCAGGTGGAGGGGAATCTGTTGGTCTGGAATTTGCCCGCGTTGCCCCAGGGACAGCAACACACGGTGCAAGCCTTCTTTCGTCCGGCCCGATTGGGCGAAACCCGGGCCGGCGTCACGGTGCAAACGGTCGATGGCATCACGGCTCAACGCACGGTGCTGACTCGTGTGACCACGGCACGGATCGCGGCCGAGTGTTCGGGGCCCGAGATGGCCGTCGTCGGACAAACCATCCCGATCCGCGTCGCGGTTCACAATCCGGGATCGGGACCTGCGGCTAACGTGAAGCTGGCCTTGCGTTATGGTCCGGGCTTAGTCCATGTCTCCCAGACCAATCCGGTCGAAATCACCTTCGACCACCTCGGTCCTGGGCTGACCCGCTCGGCCGACGTGCTGCTCCAGGTGAAACAACCCGGCTCGTGGGAATATCAATTGACCACGACCGCCGATGGCGATCTTCGTGCCGAGGTTCCGCCGCGACGCGTCGAAGTACGCCAACCGGCATTGCAAGTGGCCCTCCGCGGACCGGATCAGACCTACCTCAATCACGATTCCACTTGGACCCTGACGGTGCGTAACACCGGCGAAGTGCCCATCGCCAACGTCTTCGCCGGTGTCGTGTTTCCCCCCGCGTTGACTTATCGCCATGCCGAACCGCAGGGCGTCTATGCCAACGGCCAAACGACCTGGAGCATGGGCACCTTTGCGCCGCACGAGACGCGATCGGTACGGTTCAACGCTTTGGGAGCGCAGTTGACCTCCTCAGCCGCTCTGGTAGGGACCGCTTCCGGTGAACCGATGGTGCAACGGGCCGGCCAATGGGAAGTCGCTGTCAGCGACCGCAAATTGCTCGTTGAGGAACGCTTCACCTTGCCGATCACCGTCTTGGGGGTGCCAGCGTTGCAATTGGAAGTCGTTGATGCGGAAGATCCGATCGCGGTTGGTCGGCCGATCCGTTATACGGTGAAGGTGATCAATCAAGGGACGCTGCCGGCGCAACAGGTGGAACTGATCGCGCAATTGCCCCCGCAACTCAAGCCGCGACGCGGCAGCGGTCCCATCGAGGGACGCATCGACGGCCAACGCGTCCTCTTTCCGCCGTTGGACGGCCTACAACCCGGGCGCGGCTGGACTTTCACGATCGACGCGGAGGCCGTCGCTTTTGGTGATGCACGCTTCCGCGTCGAGTTACGGTGTCCGCAACTGAGCGTGCCCCTCCATGACGAAGAATCGACCCGCATCGTGCCGCTGGCCAACGCCGACACGGCCGGGCAACGCTTTTGATCGGTCTTGTCGCGACTGGGCCTTCGTGGTATGCCAGAATCAGCACAGCGGTTCGACTCACGGATTCAGCAACTCGGGATCAGGGATGACCCTCATGCCGTCGAAGGCTTCATCGGCTTCGGCTTCGTCCGCCATTGTTTGGCGTGTGCATCCTCCGTTCCGCGACGCCTTGGGCACGGATACACCTCCGTTAGAGGAATGGGAACATTCAGGACAAGCCCAGATCGTCAAACATGGGCCGCATCGCACGGTCTATCGCGTCCAATTGCCGACGTTGCGGCTGTATTGGAAACGCTGCCGCTTGGCCAACTTCCGGGCTTGGCTGCGCGAACTGCTGCGTCCGCCGAAAGCACGCTTGGAATTCGACCACGCGTTGGCCCTTGCCGCCCGCGGCATCGCGACCATTCAGCCGATCGCTTGGGGCCGACCTCCAGGGTGGTGGCCCCGCGAAAGCTATCTGCTGACCCAAGCCTGCGAATCGGCCGTCCCTTTAGCCGACTACCTCGAACAAACGTTGCCCACCTTGGCTCCAGCGCAGCAATGGGCCGTGCGGTGTCGCTTGGCCCGTGCCTTGGGGCTGTATCTGGCACGATTGCACGAAGCGGGGGTCTGTCATCCTGACTTGCATCCGGGCAATTTGTTGGTGCAAGTCCCCGATCAGGCCGATCTCTGGCCGCGGTTTTGGTTGTTGGATCTGCACGATGTCCGCTTGGGTCCGGCTCTACGTTGGCCGGCCAGTCGAGACAATCTGATCATGTTCAATCGGTGGTTTTCGCTGCGGGCCAGTCGCACCGATCGGCTACGGTTTTGGCTCAGTTATCGACGCAATCGCTGGTTGGGGGATTCTGCCCGGCTCTGCGAAACAACGCCCATCGTGCCGGAAGTCCTCCCCGGCGAACGGGAGCAAGCCCGCGAACTGGAACGGCGGACGTTAGCTTCGAATCAGCGGTTGTGGCAATCGCGCGATCGACGCTGTTGGGGCCAGAATCGGCACTTCTACCGACTGCGCGGCCGACGTTGGGTGGGGCACGCCGTCGCCGACCTGGATCGCGATTGGTTGGCCCAACTGTTGGCCGACCCCGATGCACCGTTTCGTGATCCTAGCCGACCTCGGCTCAAGGATTCGCCCAGTTCGACGGTGGTCGAACTGGCGATGCCGACTCCCACTGGGGAACGCTGGCTGATCTACAAGCGTTTTCGCCTCACCAGCAGGTGGGACGCCTGGAAAAACCTGTTCCGTCGATCGGCCGCGTTGCGTTCCTGGTTTTGGGGGCATGCGCTACGCGATCGTGGCTTGCCGACACCTCGGCCATTGCTGGTGTTGCACCGCACCAATCGGCTCGGATTGCCTACCGAGGGGTATCTATTGGTCGAGAAAGTCGAGTCGGCCCAGGATCTGCAACAATGGGTCCGTGCCCTAGCGCAACGGCCCGCCGAGCAACGAACACTGCTGTTGCGAGAAGCCATCGATGCAGTGGCGCAACTGATCCGACGCCTGCATCAACGCGGACTATCGCACCGCGACTTGAAAGCGGCTAATCTCCTGCATGGCACCGCGGGGTTCTGCCTGATTGATCTGGTCGGAGTGCGTCACCCCTGGCGGATGACCGATGCAATACGGATGCGAGATCTGATGCGTTTGAACGCCAGTTTTGCCCTATCGAGCGAAATTCGTCGTACCGATCGACTGCGTTTTCTCCGCACTTATTTGGCTTGGGGACTGCATGGCAAACGCGGATGGAAGCGTTGGTGGAAGGCCATCGCCCAAGCTACGGCCGCGAAGATCGAACGCAACCAACGCCGACAACGCCCCTTAGCTTGACTGCACTTGCTCAGGATGGAATCGCTTCCCCCACTGAGCGGCGGGTGTTTGCTCGTGGTGTGTCGATATTGCTAGAGTCGCCGGAGTCGATGTCGCGAATGTCGTTGTCGCGTGGGGATCGCGGACACTTGCTCCCCAACGCGTTACGCGCGACTTAACCGAGCATCGCGCCGGGAATCCAGATGCCGTGGAAGCCATACGGCACCCGCACCGGCAATAGCACCCGTGCGATCGGTTCGGCACGCATGTCGGCCGCGTTCACGATCAGTAGTTCGCCGCGATTCGTGTTGGCATCGTGGACATACGTCAGCAGATAGCCGTCATCCTCCGCTTGGGCATTCGCTCGCGGAACGAATACGCCCTCGCCGCCGAAACGCCCCCGGCCAAACGAGTGCCGTTCCGTCTTGCCGGTCTGGAGGTCGAACTTGCGGAAACCGGCGAAAAATTCGCCCCCCGATTCGCCCGTATAACCGAACCGCACCGGGCGTCCGGTCAGATGATCCGCGATCCGCGGAAATTCGATCGGCGTGTCGTCCAAGGTGGTTTCTTGCACTCGGCCGCTGGTCAGGTCGATCTGCCAACGGTGCAGCAGCGCCGGCGTCGGCTTCGCTTCGCGCTGCACACGTCCCGATACTTCCTCGGGGAATTGAGCATACCGGGCACCGAGGACGATCACCCTTTGCTCTTCCTCCCAGGCGTTGAGCAGATGGAACACATAACATGGGGCGATCTCGAACCAGCGAACTTGTCCCCCCCGACGCGGCAAGATGCCGATACGGGCACCGAACTTCGGCTCGAATTGCAGCAACGGTTCGCCGCGTAGCAGCCGCCCCAAATCGAACACCACCGGCAGGTCCAGAAAGATCGCGTATTTCTGGGTGATGCCGAAGTCGTGCATCATCACGGGTCTGGGAATGTCGATCGGTTGCGTCGCTACCAATTCCCCCTTGGCATCGATGATGCTGTACTGCACATACGGTCGAATCGGCCGATAGCCGAAGCAAAACATCTCCCCGGTGGTTGCGTCGATCTTCGGATGGGCGGTGAAAGCGTGTCGCAGTTTGCCACCGAAGGTGTAGGGGCCGATCGTATTCAGTTCCGGCACCCCGATATGATACGGTTCGCCCCCTTCCCACAAAGCCAACAAATGGCGATGATGCCAGACCAAAGCGGTATTGGCAACGTGCTTGTTCGGATTCTTCCCACCGAGTGCCTTGGCCAAATCGGGGGGATCGTTCAATCCGCCGTATAAGGCTTTCCCCGCTCGGCGTTCCTCTTCAAAGCCAGGCGTGCGGATGTAGCGATTGCGATAGCTGGCCTTGCCCTGGTGCAAGCGGACTCCGTGCAACATGCCATCGCCATCGAACCAGTGATACCGGCCTTTGGGGGGAAACTGCGGATTGGGACCGTTGCGGACATACATGCCGTCGAGGTCGTCGGGCAAGGTGCCGATGACCTTCAGATCGGCCAGGGTTGATTCTTCACGAACGGGAGCAAAGTTGCCTCGGAGAAAGGGATTGTCTCGATTCAGGTCTTCGGCCAAGGCTTGGGGGAAAGTCCAAGCGAAAGGATGGTCTGCCAATAACGGGCTGAGGGCCAGTCCCGTTTGCAAAAACGCACGGCGATCTAGCATGGGTAGCCCCTTGAATGGGATCAGACGAGGGCGACTTCCGCATCTACAGGTTCGGCGACTTTCCCTGTGGCTGGGGGAAAGACACTACGAATGATATCGCGCAATCCCGGTTCTTCAATGCGTTCGATCGCTTGTGCTACCGGCACCCAGGCACGATGCCGTTGTCGGCGTTCGGGCCAATTGTCGGCGATTTCGTTGACCTGCAATACGAAGACAATCACATGATGGACCAATCCCCATTTTTCATACAAGTAGCTGCCCACCGGTTCGGGACGCAGAACGCCGACCAGTCCTGCTTCTTCCCAGGCTTCTTGCAAAGCGGTTTCACCGCCGGTCTTGCCGGGGTCGATCTGCCCTTTGGGAATGACCCAGCGTCGGCCACTGTTGGAAGTAACCATACACAGCTGCCCATCGCGCAGGGCCAGAACTGCTGCTTGCCGACGTGTCGAGAGAGAGGCCATCGCGTTTTGATCCTCCGCGATTTTGCGGGCAAAGCGTTTTGTCCGCGATGCATCCGTGGTAGTGTACTCGTATCGTCGGACTTTATCGGCTGTCGGTCAAGTTCCGATCCATCAGCTTCATCGGATCTACACAATAGATTTGTCGGAAGCTCATGAAAATCAACGACACTAGGGATTTTAACGATTGTGGACTTCTGAGGTGGGGTTAGACCGTGTCCATGGTGTTACCGCCGGCGCTTTCGGTGCGACAAGTGATGCTCTGCGATCCGTGCCGGGTACCCCCGCAGCAACCGATCCATGACGTGTTGCAGTTGATGCGCCAACGTCGGATTGGTTCGGTTCTGGTTGTGGAAGATCAGGATCGATTGGTCGGCATTTTCACCAGCCACGATCTGCTCAAGTTCGTCGCGGAAGCCACCTCGGGAGGGCGGGAGGATCCGATCGCACGGTGGATGACGCGTTCGCCGATCACGATTGGCCCCGAGGTCGGTTGGGAAGAAGCCTTACAATTGATGGAACGGCAAAACATCCGGCATCTGCCCGTGTGCGAGCATGGCCGATTGATTGGCTTGGTGTCCGCTCGCGAATTGATCCGCAGTCGGGCATTGCATTTGAATCATCTGATCGAAAGCCGTACCGCTCAACTACGGCAAGCCAACGCGGAACTACTCAGCCGCGAAGCGGAGATGCGGCACTACTTTCGCGTGGCGGGCCGACTGCAACAGCGCCTGGTGCTACCACATGCACCACCGCATTGGCCGGGACTCTCTTGGGGAATTCATTTCGCCCCGTTGGACAATCTAGGGGGCGATTTCTACGATTTTGCCCAACCTGATGACGATCATCTGGGCATCCTAATTGCCGATGCCAGCGGACATAGTTTGCCGGCCTCGATGGTCGCGATCATGGCCCGATTCGCTTTCAGCGAAGTGGCACATACCACGGTTCGGCCCGGGGAAGTGTTGTCGGCGATGAATCAACGGCTCCAAGGCTTGACCGACGAGCGGTTCGTGACCGCGTTTTATGGGGTGATCGATCGACGCAATTATCGTCTGACCTACGCCAACGCGGGGCACCCGTTTCCGTACCGTTACGAAGCCAAGACAGGCCGCTGCCACGCGATTTCGTCACGGGGACTATTGCTGGGCATCATGCCGGAGGAACGCTACCGCGAACGCGAATTGGACCTGGAACCGGGCGATCGCTTGGTGTTATTCACCGATGGTTTGGTCGACACGCTCAACGAACGCGGCGACGCCTTTGGCCCGGAATTTCTGTTGCAAGCAATCTGCCGACATGGCCAAGAAGCGGCGGACAAAATGGCCCGGCGCTTGTTTGGCGACTTGACCGACTTCCGGGGAACGCGATCGTTAGCGGACGATGTCACGATCGTCGTCGCGGGGATGGACACACTGTCGATCATGGGCTTGGCCTGACTTCGCGAAGGCGGGAATCTACCGCTATGCGAGCGCCGGATGGCCGCCCGTTGTGGTTTTTGTTTTGCCCTCCGTCGATTCCCAGCGACGGTTTGCCTTCGCCTGGAAAAGTCGTTGGGGGGGAAGGAGCATCTCAAACCAACGGCGTGCGGCGGGATTGGCTTTCCATTTGCTGCCGAAGGTGAGCGAAATAGCGGGTCAGGTCGTCGGCATCCTTGACTTGGCCCCGCGAACAACTGCCGCTGGAACAGCCCGAAGTGCCACTCCCACACGACGAACACCCCCCGCCCGAGGTCGAACCGCAGTCGGGTTTTCCGCACGTCGGAGTATCGCCGGACAATTTCGCTTGGGGCACCTGCGTCAAATCGTACAGTTGAACCACCAGGCCGTGCTGTCGGCACAACGCTTCGACCACCGGCGACAGATCACATTCGCCCCACGGCAGCAACTCGACGACCGCGATTTGACCGTCGAACAACACTTCTACATCGATCGCCATCACCGGCAATTGTTGTTGACTAACTTGGGCCGTGAAATCACGCAACAGGTTGGCCTCGCGGTTGCGTAGGTACTGTTCGTGTTCCCGATCGTCAGCGTTGGCTAGCCGCAACAGTTCGCCCAACGGCAGCGCTTGGGCCGGACGTTGGGCCGGGCAAAGTACACTGCCCAGTTCGATGCCCCGTTGCGTGCGGATAACGACCGCGTCCCCCCGTTGCAGCGGTACTGCTGCACCGGATGCCTCGGCCGATTCGACCCAGCGAAAGCGACTAACGTATCCCGCTCGACCGTATTGGATTAGCCATTCCATGCATCTATCACTCGCGGCCTTCGATCGCTACCCTGGCCAAAGATCGATCCTCGAACCGAGGCACGCGGTAGCCGACCTGGGCGGTTTCTCGATTTTGGTGTCCATTTCCCGATCTTGGTGTCCGGCCGCATCTCGTCGTTCTGGTGCCCGTAGTGCCCGAGGTGGGGGAACACCAAGCCGACCTGAACGGTTGAGCGATCTCAGCCTCAGCGGCATCAGGCATGCAGCGGCGCACCGGCGTAAGCCATGCGTGCCGCTTCGGCCAACGATTCGGACAACGTCGGGTGCGCATGCGTGATGCGGGCAATGTCCTCGGCGGAACCGACGAACTCCATGGCCGTCACCGCTTCGGCGATCATATCGGAAGCACGCGGACCAAAGA
>CALEEC010000091.1 GCA_937949245.1 uncultured Gemmataceae bacterium
ATAACAAAATAATCTTCAGATTCGGCGCCTTGAAAAATTTGCTCTTCAATAGACCAGCCGTCAATAGTTTCACCAACGAGCGTATCGACGTCTTCATCGCTTTGCTCGGCAATCTCTCCACCACACACAAGACATATAAGATCGCCATCTTCGACCGAATGCCTCGATCGAAGATGGCACATTTTTTGCTGTTCAGCTTCAACGAGCTTTGGTTTGCTCAAAGTCGGCTGCCTGATAGACGAAGTCGCGTTCCGTAGTTTGGCCGGCTCGTACTTCGATCGGGTATGTGAATTGCACATCTTCCCCGTACAGCTGCCTAACTATCAAGCCGGTTTCGGGATCGCGTTCGTGTCCTAGGAGATGATAATTCGGCAACCAGCAACGCAACTGGTATCTGCCGCTGGGAACTTGGTCGAGGACGAAGCGTCCCTGCGCATCGGTCTTCACGAAGTACGGATGCTCCGTCACGAAGAGATGCGCCCGCATCCAGAAGTGCCCCAAGGGGCTGGTCAATTCGACGATACCGTTGTCGCAACAGTGACGTTGCAGAGGAGAGTTTGGCTCGGGGAAGCGGAGCGAGAAAAACGCGGCTCCACGGGCTTGCAGTCCCAAAGCGATTGCCTGCCGCGACAGGATGGAAACGCTCGCGCCGCGGCGGACGATGCCGACGTTCGAGGTGCCTTCCCGTTCGCCTTGTTCGATGCGGATGCTCGCGGCGTCTAAGACGATCCGCACGGGGGCATGGAGCCACGGACGCGACCGGCTCACCTCGACTTCGTGCAAATACACGACGGCACCGGCAATCCCCTGCGATGAGTCGTCGATCCGTGGAGCAGACGGGTTGGGCCATTGCGCCCGCGTGATACCGATAGCAGGAGCAATCATCGGCACATCGAAATCGACCACCTTCGGCTTAGGACCATGCCAATAGACGTTGCCCACAATGCGTCCGGTGTCTGCAGGTTGAAACGATTGGCCCAAGGGCGTCGGCTCGTGCAGCGGCGGACGGGGCGGCCAGTCGAGCACGTTTGGCGTGTCGCAACCGCTGGCCAGAAGTACCAGCATCAGGCCGACCATCCCTACGGGACGCATTTCTGGACAATGGCTCATGACAAGATCCTTCCTGGGGACTAGAGTAAAGGTCAGACTAACGCGGTCTGGTCTGGTTACTACTCCAGCGGCCCCTGCCGAGGAAGATTCCTATGCCCCCTGCTACCGCCGCGGGCTACGTCATTCGTCGGATCGAAGATGCCCCAACGGTGCCTTGCCCGTGTGGTCAAAGTACGCGGATCATCACGGCGGCCGATACGTCAGCGTGCAGTTTCCACATCACCACTATTTCCGACTCGGTGAGGCACTATCATCGACGCACGACAGAGGTGTACTCGATTTTGGAAGGTTTCGGCAAGATGGAGTTGAACGGCAGTTGGCACACGATCGAACCGGGGATGGTGATTCTCATCGAACCCGGCACTCGGCATCGGCTCGTCAGTGAAACGGGAGTGCGGACGATTGTCGTGGCCGTGCCGCCGTTCAATGCCGACGACGAATTTTTCGATTGAATCCTCCAACACGACGCCGCAGGAGGACAGGAACTGAAGACGCAGATTGTTGGTTGTCTCAGAAATCCCCGTGGACTGGCGTCCGCGGCTCAAGCCCACGCAAGAGCCGACGACGCGAGTCGTCGGCTGGGACGACCACGTGTCGCGGCTCCGTTCGTTGGCGGAAGTGAATGGCGGGAGCCAGCGAATTCCCGATGCAATTTTTCGCTGACTACGGTATACCTATCCCCATGGAGCAAAGCGATGTCCTCAGCGACCGAGTTTGTGGAGTCCACGGATGGCCCTGCTCGAAGTACGCGGATTGGTCAAATTTTATGGCCGACGCAAGGTCGTCGATGGTGTGTCGTTTGAGGTCAATGCCGGCGAAGTGGTCGGCTTGCTCGGCCCCAACGGCGCGGGGAAGACGACGAGCTTTCGCATGACCACTGGCCAAATCACGCCCAACGATGGCGAGGTGATCTTCAACTCGGTCGATGTCACCTCGATGCCGATGTACCAGCGGGCACGTTTGGGGATGGGCTATCTTTCGCAGGAACAGAGTGTTTTCCGCAAATTGTCGGTCGAAAAAAACATTCTCGCTATCCTTGAAGCATTGCCCAAGTCGCGGAGTTTGGGGCGTCCGTTACGCCGGTCCGAGCGATGGGATCGGTGCGATAAGGTGTTGGAACAATTCGGCTTGACGCATGTCCGGCACACGGTTGCGGCCCGCTGTTCGGGAGGCGAAAAACGTCGACTCGAAATCGCCCGCTGTCTGGTGTGCGAACCGTTGCTGATTTTGCTCGATGAACCATTTGCCGCGGTCGATCCGCTCACCACGAATGACATTCGCCAGATCATCCGTGAATTAGCCCAACAAAATATTGGCATTTTACTGACCGATCACAACGTCCGCGAAGTGCTGAAAATTACCGATCGCAGCTATCTGATCAAAGACGGCAGAGTACGCACCCACGGCAAGCCGTTGGAACTGATTCACGATCCGATCGCCATCAACGAGTATCTGGGGACGACCTTCAGCGACGATGGCCTAGGACCAGCCCCGACAATGTCGCGCCGTAGCGGAACCGAGGCGTTCGCTATGGGGCACCGGGTGCTTGCGCCGGGCGAAGGAATTGCGACAGCCCCACTATTGGTGTCGCAAGTGCTCGAGGAAGAACGCCTTCGGCAATGGGTACTCGACTTACGGGATGACGCGACGGCCCGGCAAGCCGCCAGTGAATTGGTGCAACGTAAAGCGGCGGCCATCCCGGCGTTGCTCGACGGCCTGGAACGCCGCGAAATCGAGATTCGCTTTCGCGCTTTCCAAATCCTGCAACATCTCTTTGCCGACCCGTTGGCCTTCGATCCCTATGCCCCCGAAGAAATGCGTTCGCAACAATTGCTGCAATTGCGCGAACGCCTGCTGTTACGCAAAGCGGGATAGTTCCGCCAAGCGGAGCGATTAATTCGTCGTTGCGGCCGACGAATCGTGGGGGAGGCGTGTGTCATTGCCACAGCCGCACATGGGCATCGCCGTCGGGGTGGATGCTGGTGGGGCCGCGGCCGTTGGCAGAGCAGCCGTTGACGTTGGCAAAACTGCAGTGCGTGAGGTCAACAGAGACACCGCTGACGCCGAGGGGAGCGAGCCATCCTCGGGGCAGTTGAGCCGAACGGTTTCGCCGTTCAGGTAGATGGCGGCATCGGTCTTGACTCGCATTTCCTGGCCACGGATCGTCACGGCAGCTTCGGTTTCGACCGCAAACGAACGGCAACGGATCGAAACATCTTGCGGAGTGGCAAACTCCAATTTGCCGCCATGCACGCGCACTACTGGGCCGGCGGGAGTCAGGACAATTTCGACTTCGACCTGCCCTTGCGGCGAACGGATCTGCAATTGTTCTGTCACGGCGTCGGCCAACAGATGTACCGTCCGTCCCGAAGGCAGATCGTGAAGATGCGTTGGCGTAGGCATCGTAACCGCAGGGGGTGACGCTGGATTCATTAGCTAAGCACCTCGTAGCTTCCTAAACTTTTACGCGGCACCACGAAGAGGGTGAAGCGTAATGTCGTGGTTTGATTGCTGACCTGGATGGTTAGATCGCGTTGATCCTGAATCGTGCCGATGACGCGGTTCTCGTTGAGGCGAATGGCCAAGGTCAGCGATTTTTGCACTTCGGTCCATTCGGAGTTGGCCGCATCGGTAGCTAACTGGAAATAGGTCAATCCGGTCGGAGTCGGCAAGACTCGCGGAGGATTTCGCACCGGGACAAAGCGTAGTCCGGCCCGGCCGTAGCGGAAGATGGTATCGACACGTTCCGAGGAACCAACCTTCATATCCAAGCCTCCCGGTTGGGTCAGCACGCGGACCAGTTCATCGGCGGACAGTGGGCTTTGCACGCCGATGAACATCTGCCAGTTCGACTCGACCCAAGCCGATTCCAGGCCGACCTCCATCCGCAGACCGGCCCCGATGAAGGCACGGTCTTTGTATTCCGGTTCGACGACCAGATCGAGAATTTCGTCGATGTAGCGTTTGAGTTTGAAAAAACAGCCTCCCAAGTCGTCGTGGTCGTAACGGGGAACCGTCGGTGCGCGGTGCGTGGGTCCGAACAGAGCCAATTGTCCGACAATGCGGCACAATTCGAGATAGGCTGTCAACGGATGAATGCCCGGTGTCAGAGCGATGCTGCCCAGCGTGGCGTAGGCTTCATCGAGTACCCGCAATTGAGCGACAATCAAGGCATCGCCATGCACGGCGTAATCGAGCACCAAGCCGCGATTGGTGATCAGATCGGCCAGCACGTCCATTTTTTTGCCAATGCGATCGTACAGCGACTGCAAGATTCCTTGGGCCAATTCCGGCCAAGCATCACAAGCCAATACGGGCGGAATGAAGCCGGTCTGCAATTGCGGGCGTCCATCGGCACGCCCCGAGCGTTCGACGACGGCCAACGGCACTGTCGAATAGCCGCTGCTATCTTGCGAACCGAGCAGCACTTGCAGATTGAGCCGACGAACGAGGATGGATTCGCGATCGGTTCCGGTGTTTTCGTCATCGATGTCCTGGACGTCGAGTCGATAACGAACTAGGGCGTTCCCGGCTGCCGGGTTTTGGTCATCGCTGACGTTGATGCGTCCTGATTGTAGAAGCGGAACCGCCAATGACAAAGTGACAGCGGAAGCCTTTTCGAGGCTGGGTCGCAGATCGACGGCCGACAGCGTGCCATCTTCGGGGATAGCGACCAAAGTGCCATCGCGTAACCGCGCCCGCAAACGACGCACCACAAAGCGGAAGTTCGCCAAGGCGTCGCGGTCGATGTCCAAAACGGCACAGCCCCAGCAATAGGGAGTCAGCATTTGCGTCAGCAGGCCGGTTTGATATTCGCTAAACCGTTGAGCCGCTTGGAGATGATGCGGGCGAAGGAACATCCCTTCGTGCCAGTGGACCGCTCGGTACGACATGGGAAGAAGGGAACTCCTGAAAAACGGGGCAAAATGGCGTCGGACTCGACTGGCGTCGAGAGGATCTAGAAGTTAAGGTAACGGTTGATTCGGCGAAGGGCAACACTCCAACAGACGGATTGTGCCATGCAAGACGGGATTGCTCGGCAGGTACATCGAATTATGGACCTCGGCTTGGCGTTGCGTCGCGAGCTGCGTCGGGGCAATCCACTGGCTTTCGAGCAGGAACATGCCCGGTTGAAAGAACTCCTCCAGACGGCCGGACCGGAACTCGGCCCCCCACCGGCCCCGGTGACCGACAATCGCCTAGCTTCCCGCACTTTCTTGGGCATTCGCTATGCCCTGGCCTGTTGGCTCGACGAATTATTCACTACCAATTCCCCCTGGGCGGATCGCTGGAACGAACGCAAATTAGAAGTCGAACTGTACGGCAGCAACGATCGCGCCTGGAAATTCTGGGAGCAAGCCCGTTTTGCCGAGCAATTGCCAGAAGACGACGCCCTAGAGGTGTTCTATCTGTGCGTCCATTTGGGCTTTCGCGGCATGATGACCGAGACGCCGGACAAGCTCCAGAGTTGGTTGGCCTCCGTGCGGGACCGTTTGCAGGAGATTCCGCTGGAAGAGACAGCCCACGAACTGGAGCCGGACCCCGTGCCGGATGTACCTCCCCGCACGGCCGAGAAGGCGTTGGAGAACATGTTGGCCCGTGCAGGGACGATCTTGCTGATGCTGATTCCAGTGTTGTCGTTCCTGTTGGTGTACGCCGCGAGCGGTCGTTAAGTCCTTGTCCTGGGATACGAGGTGGAAAATGATCGCCTTGTTCCAATGGCTCTGGGAACGCTTGCAGGCGCTGTTCGGCTTGGTGCTGCCAATGCTGGGGCGAGCTGCCGAAGGCTTTCGCTCGGTGGTGTTCTGGGTGCTGCATGGGCTGATTGTGCTGGGCATTCTGGCAGGCTTGACCTGGGCTAATGGGCACTTCGATCTTCCCCGCTATCTGCGGGCACCCACGGCGTGGTTGGCCGAAATCTGGTTGCCGTTGTTGTTTCTGATTCTGTACGTCAACCTGTGGCTGGGGTGGGCGTTGTGGAAATTGTCGCGCCCCGAACAGCAACCCTCGCCATTTCCCGATATCGACGCCGCTTGGGACGATGCTTGCGACGCCCTGGCCCGAGCCGGGCTGGACCTGCGTCGTGTGCCGTTATATCTGGTGCTGGGCCGCCCCCGCAGTGGCGAAGAGGCGCTGTTCGACACTGCCCGGCTGAAACTCAATCCGCTGGGAACGCTGGCACAAGCCTCGCTGCGCGTTTTTGCCGGCCGCGACGCCATTTTCGTCTGTGCCACCGATTGTTCGCTCGCGGGGGGCTTAGCGGCTTGGGCACAGCAATTCCCGGCGCAACCGCAAGAGAACCGCGACGAATTCGCTCCCAGTATCTCTACGCCCCAGGCACGTCTGCCGACTACCAATCCGAAACCATCGCTGTTCCCCCCCCTCATGCC
>CALEEC010000092.1 GCA_937949245.1 uncultured Gemmataceae bacterium
CGTAGAACGAGAATTCGCCACGGATACTTGGTCCTGATAGCCGGGCGATTCGGGAGAGCAGACAAAATCATCGACCAACATTGGAGTAAAGCAGCGCGTCGCGACGAATACAAGAGCGCTGTAGCGGAGCGGATGAGACCATGAGACGATTGCCCACCGAGAGAATGCCCTGAGGCCGCTGGGGATCGACTAGCAAGAATCCGTTGCAGGAGTTGGCATGCATGGGGTGGCCGGCTTGCAGGGACGATGGGCAAGAGTCGGCTGGCAGCGGACGAATTCGGTTTGCAGGGGCGATGGGCAAGAGTCGGTTTGGCTTGGACGCATCGGGGGGATGTTTCATTCGTTGAGGAGCGGTGATGCGCAAACGGATGTTATGGGTCGGCTTGGCCGTCGTGTTCGCGGTGGGGCTAGTCATGGGGATTTCCACGACCTTCCGCGAACAGTGGGTGGCACGCTTGCAGGGCGAGCCTTTCGTCGCGCAACGCCCGTTGCGGCATTGGCTACGTTGGGCGCAGCATCCCGACGACGACACCTTGGCCACGCTGGCCGATACGGAACTACCGCAGGTCGTCGATCTGGTTTTCCGCTGGGGCGACGAAGCCGAGTTGCAATCGCTGCGAACCTGGCTGTCAGCTCGCCCCCAATGGCACGCCAAAGTCAAGCCCTACCTGTTGGACCTGCTGGATCACCCGGAGGCTTTTCGACGAGAAGCGGCAGCCCAACTGTTGGGCCAATTACAACCTCCTCCCAACGATGCCTTGGCCAAACTACTTGAGCACGCACGCCAGGACGAGCAAGCCCGGGTCCGTCATGCTGCCATGACCGCGATCGTGTCGATGCGACCGCCGGCACCGCTGGGGATCGTGAGTTTGGCCGAATTCGCCCATTCGCACCAATGCGCTGCCGACGATCGCACTTTTTTGCAACAACAGATGATCACGCATCTGGAAGCCATCCTGCCAATCTTGCTCGATCAATTGACGTTGTCCGACCCATGGACGTTCGCAATCGCTCAGTCCGCCCCGCGTCGTGCCTTGCCGTGGATTCGCCCCGAACTGCGGCATCGCAATCCCGCGATCCGCTTGCCCGCCGCTTTGCTGGTGTTGGAAGTCGAACCCGACGACCACGATGCCATTGCAGTGATCCTCGAAGTCCTTCGCGATCCGACCAACAACGAAGTCGCAGTGCAAAAAGCCCAACAGGCCGTCCGTCGCATCCCTCCCGCGAAGGTACTGCCGGCGCTGATCGAACAATTGCAGACCTCCGACCCGGCGTTGGTGCATACGGCCCTCGATACGCTCGCCGGTCTGGGGCCGCGTGCTCGCCCCGCTTGGCTGATCATTGCGAAACAGATGGAGGCTGACACCACTTATCGCTACGACCTTCGCCGAGCCATCACTGTCGCGGAGCAACTCGCCCCGGAAGCGACCGAGGTGATCGCGAGCTTACTTCCCTGGGCCGGTTACGTCGGCAATCCGGTGACCGATACGACCGGCCGGGTGGCCGCCGCTTGGCAGGCCGTCGAGGTGTTGCTGCGCTTCGGGCCGAAGTTGCGTCCCCATCTGTCCGCAGCATTAGCTTCGGAACATCTCGCCACGCGCTTGGGAGCCATTCGTACTTTGGGGTTATGGCCTGAATCGCAGCAAGCCGAGGTTGAACAGTTGCTCGCCTTGTTGACGCAAGAACCGGCCGACGTGCGTGCCGAGGCGGCCCAGGCGTTGGGACAATTGCCGATCGCTGCCCCGCGAGCGATTCCCCACTTGATTCAAGCGGTGAACGATCGGCAAGTGCGGGTGCGTTTGCTGGCCATTGCCGCGTTGGGCAAACTTGGGGTCGGCGATCCGCAGGTTCAGGCAGCGCTGAAGCCGCTGGTGCGAGAGTCGTACCATTCCAAAAACGTCGATGCGATGCTCTTGGGGCCGACCGCGACTTTGCCGATCGTCCGCGATCCCTGGTTGCGGGTGCAGTGGGCCGCCGCGATTGCCTTGAGTCGCGTGGATCCGAGTTTTACCGACACCGTGCCGATCTTGCTGAAAGTGCTGGCTCGCGGCGAACGGCCGGAAAAGATCGAAGCTGCCGAAGCACTCGCCCGCCTTGGCCCCGCAGCAAAGGAAGCGACGGCTTATCTGCATGCGCAACTCCGTTTGCTAGGGCCGTGGGATCCATTGCGGGAAGTCTATCAACGCACGCTGGAAAAGATCACTTCCCCGCCCCCAGCGCCGGCACCAACACCGGGACCGTAGGCGCCATCGCCATCGTCCCTGGGATTGTCCTCGTGATGTCCTCCCGATCGCGTCACTCAAAGTGCGAGCCGGTCAGTTTCAAGAAGGTGGCGTGAAAGTCGAATTCGCGGGTGCGCAAGGTCGCCGCTTGGTTCGCTTGAATCAGCGCGGCCAACGCGGCCCGCTGCTCGGCTTGATCGAGGTCGAACACCAACCGTTCGCCATTGACGTGCGTGACATCGACCTTGCGTTCCGTGTGCTCTTGTCGCAGTGCCAGCGGGGAATCGAGGGCGATCAGTTTGCCTTTGCACAAAATCGCGACGCGATCGCAGATCTCTTCCACCTCTTGCATGTTGTGCGTCGTCAGCAACACCGTCGCACCTTCGCGGAGCAACGACCGAAGAATCTTGCGGACCACCGCCGCGGAGTGAATGTCGAGGTTGGCGGTCGGTTCGTCGAGATAGAGCAACTGCGGTCGATGCAGTAAAGCTCTGGCTAAGAGCAGTTTGCGACGCATCCCCAAAGAGTATCCCCGAACCGGCAGATCGGCCGCATCGTCAAGTTCGACCAAACGCAAGCATTCATCGATGCGCTCGGCCGCGACGCCATACAGTCCCGCGAAGATCTCCAAGTTGTGCCGGCCGGTGAACTCTTCCCAGTGATTCTCGCGATCCGGCACATAGCCGAACAATGGCTTGATGGCCGGCCATTGCCGTACAATGTCGTACCCCGCGACGCGAATGGTCCCTTCGCTGGGCGGACGTTGACCGATCAAGATGCGGATCGTCGAACTCTTGCCTGCGCCGTTTGGCCCCAGCAGCCCCAAAAGTTCGCCACGACGCAGTTGTAGGTTCAGCCGATCGACCGCGGTGAAATCCCCGTAGCGGACGGTCAGTTGATCGATCTCAATCACGTTTTCGCCGGACATACCGCGATCCATTCTGAGCAAAAACACTCCGGGAAGCCTGTCCCCGCATCGCAGCGACTAGCCCCAGCAAGTCATCGGCCCCGCCGATTGCCCCTGGTATTGTAGAACGGTCCGCGCCGAAAACCGCGTTGGCTTCCGGCCACGGATCAGGAAAAAATCGTTTCCCAATCGCTCCGCGACCGCGTAAAACAGAGTGTACCGTTTCGCACTCTTGGCTTCGCCCTAAGACGGAAGGATCTGCTTCGATGAAAATGCTCTCCCTGGGGACCGTGCTGTTGTGCGGTCTGATCCCGGCTCTGGCTCGTGCGGAGTTGCCCAAGCCGTTGGTGCAAGGGCTGAAAAATCCTGAATCGGTAGCCATCGGTGGGGATGGCCGAATTTATGTCACGGTCATTGGCGAATTCGACAAAGACGGCGATGGCTCCGTCGTCGTGCTTCAAGATGGTCAGGCGGTGCCGTTCGTCACTGGGTTGGACGATCCCAAAGGCATCGTGGCATTCAGCAATGCGTTCTACGTTACCGACAAGACCCGCGTTTGGAAGATCGATGCTCAAGGCAAGAAGGAAGAATTCCTCCCGGCGTCGGCCTTTCCGCGGAAGCCGTTGTTTCTCAATGACATCACCGTCGATCCGTACAACGGCATGATCTACATTAGTGATTCGGGCAATCTGCAAGGACAACATGGGGCGGTGTACCAAGTCACGCCGAAAAAACAAGTCAAACTGATTGCCGACGCCCAGATCATTCCCGGGCTGCACACGCCCAACGGTGTGGCTTGCGAAGGTTTCTCGCACCTGCTGATCGCCGACTTCGGTACAGGCAAACTGTATCGCCTGAATCTGCTGGACGGCAAACATACCCTGATCGCCGAGGGGTTCGGTGGAGCCGACGGGCTGACCTGGGACCATTTCGGCCGACTCATCATCAGCGACTGGAAAAATGGCAAACTGTTTCTGATTCCCAAAGAAGGAGCAAAACCGATTCTACTGGCTGAGGGCTTCCAAGCGGCGGCCGACACCTGTTTGGACAAAGCCGGCCTAAACGTCTTGGTGCCCGACATGAAAGCGGGGACGGTCACCGCTGTGCCGATCGTCGTGCCCGGGGCCGAAGTCGATCTGTCGCCTTTGCCTGTAGAAACGACCTTGGCGTTCCCCAATCTGCAATGGACTGGCTGGAAAGGCGAAACTGAGGATGGCAAAGTCTTCCCCCTCCGCTTGATCTTCCTGACGCACGCCGGGGATGGCACCAACCGCATCTTCGCCGGCACCCAGCACGGGGTCATCCACACCTTCCCCAACGACCAGAAGGCGGAAAAAACTACGATCTTCCTCGACCTGCAAGCCAAAGTGGCCTACAGCGATAAGACCAACGAAGAAGGCTTGCTCGGCCTGGCAT
Source organism: uncultured Gemmataceae bacterium (assembly GCA_937949245.1). Classification (GTDB taxonomy): domain Bacteria; phylum Planctomycetota; class Planctomycetia; order Gemmatales; family Gemmataceae; genus CALEEC01. The sequence goes on from CALEEC010000092.1 coordinate 4,546, forward strand.
TCCATCCGAAATACAAACAGAACGGCGAGTTCTTCGTGTTCTACACGCCGAAAAACGAGAAACTCGTCAACGTCGTGTCCCGCTTCAAAGTCAGCAAAGACAATCCGAACCAAGCCGATCCCGCGTCGGAGGAGCAGTTGTTGCGGTTCGAGAAACCGTTCTGGAACCACAATGGCGGAACCATCGCGTTTGGGCCGGACGGCTACTTGTACATCACCCACGGCGACGGGGGAAGCGCCAACGATCCGTTGGAGCATGGCCAGAATCTCAACAGCTTGTTGGGCAAGATCCTACGCATCGACGTGGACAAGAAAGATCCCGGCAAGGCCTACGCGATCCCCAAAGACAACCCCTTTGTGGGGCGAACCGATGCGCGGCCGGAAATTTGGGCTTACGGCCTACGCAACGTCTGGCGGATGTCGTTCGACCGCAAAACGGGGCAATTGTGGGCCGCCGATGTCGGACAGAATGTCTACGAGGAAATCAACCTGATTCGCAAAGGCGGCAACTACGGATGGAACATCCGCGAAGGCTACCATGCGTTTTTGCTCAAGCCCAACGTAGCGGCTCAAGAACTGATCGATCCGATCTGGGAATATTCCCACGACTTGGGGAAGTCGATCACCGGCGGATTCGTCTACCGCGGCAGCCGAGTGCCGGCGTTGGAAGGTTACTACCTGTATGGCGATTACATCACCAACAAATTGTGGGCGTTGAAGTATGACGAAGCGAAAGGTCGAGTAACCGAAAATCGCGTCATTGCCGACCGTAGCTTGCCGCCATTTTCGTTCGGCGAAGACGAACTGGGCGAAGTTTACTTGCTGACCTCGACTCCTACAGGCAAGGGGATCTTCTGGTTCACTAAGAAGTAACCTCGTGCCGTGAGTGATCGAACGTCCCTGCCGGCTGCGGTGGCCCCGAATGCCCCGTGGGTTCTCGGGCGACCTCGGCCTCGGGCGGGGCGAGAGAATCGCCAAGGAACTTCGTCTCCCGACTACCACGGATCACCGATCGACTGCTCCCGCCTTGCCCTTCCCGACAGCTGGCATCAGCCAGCGTCCGTCGTTTGGGAGGCAAGTCGGAAGGATCGTTTATTTCCCGGATGGACTCGTAGTCTCGGTAGTCAGCGCGCCTAAAATCTAATAAGACGTATTGGGTATCATCGGCTCGGCGTTGGTGTCGCGGAGCTTGTGTTGTTGTAAGGGGCTGTTATGTCCTCCCCCGCGAATCCACGCCCCGACGGATCCGCTCCGCGTTCCGCCTCGCCTTGGTCGAGCATGTGGATCGTGTTCGTCTTGGGGTTGATCGGTCTATTGCTCCTGTATCAACCGTTCCACATCGGCGGACGACTGATCCGCTACGACCAATTTCAGAACCTCGTCGAAAAAGGCCAGATCGCCAAAGTCACATTCGTCGGCCGAGACAAACTCTACGGCGAATTACGCGAACTCGACGAAGAATTGGCCAAGGAACTGAACCTGCGCAACAAGCTCTTCATGGTCAACCTCCCCTACGCCGACAGTCGCGAACCACTGATCGAACGCATGCGGAGCATCGACGCGAAGATCTGGAAAGACGACATCGCCCAGGGAGAGAAAAAACCGCTGGAAATCACCCAGGAAGAGGAGCAAGGCACCTGGGTCGGCCCGCTGATGATTGCTCTGCTGCCGACGTTGGTGCTGTTGGGCGTGCTGTTTTTGTTCCTTTTGCCCCGTCTGCGTGATCCGATGGGAGGAGCAGGCGGGCTGAGCAACTACATCAAAAGCCCCGCTCGGCGTTACGAAAAGAGCAAAGCACGCAACACCTTCGACGATGTTGCCGGCATGGGAGCGGCCAAACGCGAACTGCAAGAGATTGTTGAATTCCTCCGTGCCCCGGAAAAATTCCAACGTCTGGGCGCTCAAGTTCCCAAGGGCGTGCTGCTGGTTGGCCCCCCCGGCACGGGGAAAACTCTGCTGGCCCGCGCGGTCGCCGGCGAAGCCGGTGTGCCGTTTTATAGCATCAATGGCTCCGAATTTATCCAGATGTTCGTCGGCGTAGGTGCCAGTCGCGTCCGCGATTTGTTCAAGACCGCCAAAGAGAACGCCCCCTGCTTGGTGTTCATCGACGAAATCGACGCCGTTGGCCGAATGCGTGGCGCAGGTGTGGGAGGTGGCTCCGATGAACGCGAACAGACGCTGAATCAGATCCTCAGCGAGATGGACGGCTTCCAACCCAACGAAACGGTGATCGTTTTGGCTTCGACCAACCGTCCCGACGTGTTGGATGCCGCGTTGCTGCGTCCCGGGCGATTCGATCGGCACATCACGGTAGAACGGCCCAACTGGCAAGAACGCCTCGCCATTCTGAAGGTGCATACCCGCAACAAACCGTTGTCCGATGATGTCGATCTGGAATGGATTGCCCGTAAGATGATCGGCATGACTGGGGCCGACCTGCGGAACTTGGCCAACGAAGCGGCCCTGATGGCCACCCGCGAAGAGAAAAATCGGATCGAACGCATCGACTTCGAGCGTGCCGCTGACCGCATCTTGATCGGCCCGAAACGCGAAGAGGTGCTGACACTCGAAGATAAACGCCGAACCGCTTACCACGAGGCCGGCCACGCTCTGGTCACCTGGTTGTTGCCCGCTGCGGATCGACCGATGAAAGTATCGATCATTCCTCGTGGTCGCTCGTTGGGAGTCAACGTCATGATTCCCGAAGAGGAACGCGTGCACTACGGTTTGGAATATTTCAAGGCGAAGTTGGTGACCTTCATGGGCGGGCGAGCAGCGGATCGACTGATATTCGGCGAACCCAATGCCGGTGCTGAGATGGACTTGAAGCAAGCGACCAAGTTAGCCCGGCACATGGTCACCCACTGGGGCATGAGCGAACGAATTGGCCCGATGGCCTTCCGAGTCGGCGAAGAACACGTCTTTTTGGGGAAGGAAATTCAAGAAAGCCGCGATTTCAGCGATGGCATGGCGCAAATTATCGATGAAGAAGTGCAATGCCTCCTGCGCGAAGCGGACGACCGCGCCTTAGAATTGCTGACGCAGAATCGGCACCTATTGGAGAAATTGGCCCAAGCGTTGATCCAAAACGAGGAAATGGAACGCGAAGACATCGATCGCTTGCTGGGCTTCGAGCCTCGGCCTTCGCGTCATTCGGCGGAAGCGGCGGTTTGTGAAACTTCGACCACCGAAGCGTCGGCCACAGTCCATCAACAAACGCCTGACTTAGGACTAGGATGGGCGCACGGTTGACACCGGCGCGAGGGAATAGACGGCATAGCAAGCGGCAGAAGTTCATGTCCTCAACCGATTCTCATGATCAATG